>VXOP01000104.1 GCA_009839975.1 Candidatus Poribacteria bacterium | reverse complement strand
TTATATCATAAAATACCCTGAAAAATCAAGAAAAAATACCACTGTTAATCAACCTTTTTGCCAATTAGCTAACGTTTCATCGTCACTTGGTCGTGCTACCAAGTGACTAATAACCGTAGGTTCAATGTATACTCTCGGTTTTATTGAGTTATATTCTAACATGAAATATCATTACTTTCCAACTCGATTTACCAAATGAGGGTGTAGCGTATTTCAAAATTTCGCTTAGGAGTAGATAAGGTATAGGTTATAATAGCATAGGTAGAAAAACCTTATACAATACGAAGAGAACAAGCACGTCACAAATCGCAAAAATTGATACAAGCCACATTAACAACCAAAGCTTCTTTTTTCTCTTGATCCGTGCCTGTCCCAATGGGTGTTTACTGATACGCCATTTTAAGTTCACAATTTGTCCTCCCTATTTGTTAACCATGCCAAATCAAACTTTGCAAATGACAATGTTTCATAAGCACCACGTTCACCACGTTCATAGAGACAATTTATGTTCATGTCTGAATCAACACAGAGGTCAGAATACGCGGCAGGACCTTCATGCAAGACCTTGCCACTGTTCCAACTACGACATTCATCATAACTGATGCGGATTGTCATCTTCTCTCGTCCTGTACTGGCAGGATTGGAAAACAGAACACGGTTCTTGTCGTGCGTATTTTCATCCGTATACCGCACCATACTTGCCTGACAGATAGGTTCTATCAGATCATCGTCATAACCAAATTCTGTGAACGTATCTCCACCATCAGAACTCCATGCGTAGGCGCGCCGTTTCGGTGCTACATAGTTTCGGCAGTTGAAATATAGGTCACCGTTGATGGTTTCAACGACGACCGATTCGTTTGTACCGGGTTGTGCTTCCCCAGCAATACGCCAGGTCTCACCATGGTCGTCACTGACGATCAGATGTGAATATCCCATCTCAGCATAATTTCGACTCTGTCCGAGCACATGATCACACGGTATAACCAATCTGCCACTTGCTAATTGGATACCGTGGCAAGGACCGGTAGCGTACCATGTCCATGTGTCCAGTTTCGTAGTTGCGGTAACCTCTCTGGGTTCTGTCCACGTTTCACCATCATCAGTACTATTTGTCACCCAGACGGTACGTGGTGCTTCTCCGGCGATAATCTTGCCTTCCCCACCATCAGCGAAGTTCTTACAAAACAGTAGCCAGATTGTACCTGTATCACGGTCTACCACAGGTGCAGGATTGCCATCTGTATCTGCTCCTGTGGAAACAGCGATTTGCATCGGTTGCCATGTCTCACCGTTGTCAAAACTCCGTTTCAGTACGATATCAATATCCCCTGAATCCCCACCGCCTATTCTTCTACCTTCGCAAAACGCCAACAACGTACCCTCTTTTGAGGCAATGAGTGCGGGGATACGATAGGTATTATAGTCGTCAGTTCCTGCTGTGAAGAGTGGTTTTTCTGTTTTATACATTTTTGCACCTTTTCGGTTATTTGCCGTTTTTCAATTGTGCCCAAGTAGTCGCTAATTTCCCCCGTGCTGCTACGGGAGCCGGATCATCCAGCACCAATTCATCAACTTCTTTTTGGTGATCAGAAATTCGAACACCGTCAACTACACAGTTCGTTGGAAATTTAGGATCAGGCGGAAAAGCGTTGTTAATCTCAAAGGTTTGTGCAAAGACAGTAGGACCTCCGGTGAAACCATCCTCACCTTCAAGTTTACCGTCCAGATAAAGTTTCAAACCGTCTGACCCCCATGTCCCAGCCATGTGGTGGTGTTCCCCCTTTTTCCAGTTAAGTGCAGCACTACTTGCGTTATGCCATGAATTAGCACTTTTAATCCGCATCTGTGCGATACCACCACTGTTAAATTGTAGAAAAACTGCGTCAGAGCCACGTTTATAAGTCATGAAAGTAAAGAGTTCCCCGGTGATAGTACTGGTATCCATTCCCATTGTAACCCATAGCTCAACTGTGCCTTCCTCTAAATTCACAAAACGGTTTTCTACAGGAAAATGGATAACATCGCCAACTTCTTCACTGACAAATCCGTTGCCAAATTTACCTGGAGCGAAACTGCCACCATCAACGGTGCCCCCTTCGCTTTCAACTTCAGCTTTGCTTTCAAGCGCAGAAAAGAAGGTTTCTTCTGCTATTGCAACAGAAAGACAAAGAAACGTAATTGTAATCACACACAGAGTTTTCATGAGATTTCTCCTTTCTAAGAATTAACTGACATTTTCTGACATTATCATTTACCGGTTTTCAATCGGAATCCTTATGTAATAGAATTGCATTATTATCAAGAATAGGACATAGATCACAGAGTTGATCAGCACAGAAGTTTTTGTAGAGCCGCATTGTTCCTTGTTGAATCTGAGCAGTAGGTTTAATCAGATGCATCGGTTGTGCCTCTGAAAAGATTTGTGATTCTACCTGACTGAAGATCCTGTTTTCTTGTAGTTTTGTGGAACTGCTATAGATATTCAGGATTGCCTCCTGCAGTTTCTTACTTTCTGATTCCACTGCCCAAACATAGGCAACAGGTAGTATCTTGTTGACCATAATATCCAATGCTCTTTTATCTCCAATGAGTTTTACCTTGCGTGTTCCCCCTTTCCCAAAGTTAGCATGTGTTTCCCAGTACCCTTCAGGTTCAAGTATCAATAGATTAAGAAGTTCCTTTCGAATATTACGCAAAAATGTATCCGTATCTGACATCGCCGCTTTTTCACATGTAGGTAGAAAATACATCATCAGACTACCACTGCTTTTGTGTATGAGTTGACTCATAGCAGCAATCCGTCGCGTTGGATAGTTATATGGACGAATTCTCCCAAAATGCCACTGTGTAGCATCCATTCCCTTTGCTTTAACTGTCCGTTTAGATGTTTGCCAAATTTTCTCTAATGTGACTACAAAAGGATCCTCTTTCTCAATAGCGGAGAGTGGTTTCTCTGTTTGAGAAGGTAGCAACCCCGCAACGCCAAAAAGAATCGCTTGAATCTCTTCCACTGACTTATGATCAAAATCAGCAAATGGCACACGTTGGGATAATTCACGAAGCGGTTTGCTATTTTGTGTATACCCCAACGCTTCCATTATTCCTTCATATAGAATCTGTTCAAAATCCAGTCGTGTTCTTAAGAGTCTTATAGCATCCGCTTTCTCCAAGAAACGCTCAGTACCCAATGATTCAAACACATGCTTGAGTTTCTCTAAATCTAATCTTTGACCAGTTACTCGACAGTAATCTTCTGCTTGCAATTCTTCTTGGTGTGTCTCGTCATACAGGTCACCTATAGGTGCATCAATCCATTTGAGGAGTTCTAACGTGGAAATCCGTTTACCATTCTGTAAACGTGTTCGTAGGTTGAAGTCATCATTGTAGAAGACGGTATGAAGGACAACGCGATTATATCGTGAATTTAGATGGTGTTTATGTGTATACCATTCTGAAGCCTTGACGTGTATCTCTACATCTCCTACAAGAAGTTTCCCGTTTAATTCAATCTCAGCGTGCATAAAATCTGGACCTTCTTCACGGTTCCAGACACCTGGTTTAAGCACGCGAATTTCTTTCCCGTCTATTGATAATAGTTCTGCGTTGATGAATCGTTGGGTATTCCATATTTTCTGTACGAAGTCTTCATCAATCTTTCCAAAGTCGGGTTCATATACTTGGTCAATTTCTCTAAAAGATCCTATAGGATGTATCTTGTTTGGGTCTTTAGAGATATTGTTTTTCTGTTCTTTTAACATATCAAAGTTGTGTGTAATGCAGTGCTTACTCTTTGCGCTACAACAGGCACAATCTAACAGAATGTGCTACAAACGTTGCAGTAATGCAGTGCTTAGTCGCTTAGGCATTCTTTGCCTGTTGGATTTCATTCATTAGATTTTGTGCAGCAGTCTTCGGATCTGTTGTGGCACACACAGCAGAAATGACTGCGATGCCGTGTGCCCCCGCACGGATGACCGATGCTGCTGTCTGTAATGTAATTCCACCGATTGCGATAACCGGACATTTCGCTATTTCACTGATGCGACTGAGTCGTTCCAATCCTTTGGGTTCTTCTGCATCTGTTTTAGATGAAGTCTGGAAGATTGGACCAAAACCAATATAATCTGCTCCTTCAGTAATCGCTTTTAGTATTTTTTCCTCAGTTCGTGCAGATGCGCCAATGATGTTCTCTGGAGATAAGATTTTTCTTCCGATTGCTACCGGCATGTCATTTTGTCCAAAATGTGCCCCTTTTGCTTTCACAGCAAGTGCAATATCGGCTCGGTCATTTACAATTAACGGAACATTGTGCTGGGTGCATATTGTCTGCATCTGTTGTGCGATCTCTACTAATTCCCGTGTAGTACCGTCTTTTTGGCGGAATTGTATCGTATCTGCACCGCCTTTAATTGCAAGTTCAGCAAGCTGGAGATGTGTAAATTGCGTCTGGCATGCTGTGTCTGTAATGACGTGTAGTTCGCCAATATTTTTCATGTTGGAATTCTATTGAAAATGTGGTAATGTTAATCTGAACATGTTTGATTAAACGATGTCATAATGAAAAAACGATACTGTTCATTAGTATAACACAAAAAGGAGAAAGTTTGTGAATAATTTATTGTTTGAATCTGGTGATAAAGTGCTTTTTATAGGTGATAGCATCACAGATTGTGGAAGGAGAGGAGATCACGCTCCGTATGGACATGGGTATGTCCGTAAAATAACCGAACTGATAACCGCAAAGTATCCTGAGCGCGATATCACTTATGTCAACAAAGGGATTGGTGGTGATATTGTTGAAGGTTTGGAAAATCGGTGGGACACAGATGTGATTGCAGAGAAACCTAACTGGCTTTCGGTCAAGATCGGAATTAACAATGCAAGTCGTCAATTGAACCAGGGTGTCTCAAACGAAGATTATTTACCTGAGTGGCAAGAGTGCTATAGGAGAATCCTTACGCGTGTGAAGAATGAGTTGGATGCTGCGCTCTTTTTATTTGAGATTTTCTATATTCCAGAAGATGTTGAGAATCCTCGTCCGTTGGCAGTAGATGTATATAACGCATGCATTCATAAACTTGCTGATGAGTTTGATGCCCGTCTAATTCAGATAAACGATGCGTTTGATAATGCCGTTGCAGCACGTCCAGGCGCATTGTGGACAACCCGTGACGGTGTTCATCCTAACGCAGAGGGTCATACCTTGATGGCATTGGAATTTCTAAAACACACTGGCTGGTAGCAAATAGAGGCACTGAGAACTTTGACTCAACCCCATCACATATTACATTGGCTATTCCGTTTCAAGATGCTTTCTGACGTTTTCTTGTCCAAAAGACCACACTTCTTCACCAAATTCCATGAGGTGTGATGTAAGAAGTGAGTTCTCTACTTCGTCTTTTAAGAATTCGATATTCTGTGGGTTGATAAAGTGAAGTAGGAGTGAAATAATCAGAACACTTGTACCAATACCTATGCCTAAACCGAGCAGACTATTCAACCATCCCAATATACCTTCTTCAAAGACTGTATGAATCCGATCAAATATTGTGTCCGTTAGAATCGTTACGATGATTATGAGGATTAGTATGCTTATCCATTTAGATATGCTCTCGTTTGGAATAACTTTACCTAAAAATAAGGCGAGGTATTGCCATGTCTGGCTGGCGATGACAAGGCCCATACCGAGTGCAAATACACCCCAGATGCTGCGCGTGAATCCTACTCTGTAACAACTGAATCCAGCTAATCCAACGATAACAAGGATACCAAAATCTATTATTGTCATGGTAGTTATGGTGAACTATAGAACTAATGAAACACTCCACAACGGGTGAGGTGACCTCGCCCCTACGCTGGGTGGTCTTCGTCATCGATGGATGGGGTGAAATGTCTCATTAATTATTAACTTTACTATAATCAATCATATTAGTGAAACGTTTCCCGGATACGTTTCTTGTAAGGCTGCCGTAATCGGTTTACCGTTTCCTAAAAGTGAGAGTAGTTTTTGAATAGAAGAGAAACCGCCCTTATCAATCATATCAGCAACGATCGCCGCAGATTGCAGATACCATATTTTGCGTTGTGAGTTGGTGAGTTCAGTGATCGGCTTATCAAGTTCTAACAATGTAGGTAATGAATTATCTTTTTCCGCTTGATCTAAACTACTTTTCTCAAACATAAATAGAGGACGGGCAATCGTTTGTGCAAGCCCCTCATTTAACCAGTCTGGACAATTCCCTTGTGTTAGGATATCAATCAATAGGTGTGTCCATTCATGTCGAAAAAGCGTATATAAGACTCCGAGTTCCGGTTCTTCATCAGTACAATAGTGCAGATGGATATGACCATCGTAAGCACCACCTGCCCATCGTGGTAGATAGTCTTCCGAACTCACACTGTAGGTGTTTACTACTGATATAGAAACCTGTTGAGATGGAAAACAGTCAAGATACGTACCGACATCAGCATAAGTTTTGTCAATGAGTTGGCAGATGTTCCAGAGGGTATGTGGAAGCACTGTGGGTTCAAGATATAGCTTGAAAATCCCGTATTCCACTTCAGTTCGTGATGTGTGTTGATTGTCAACGTGAATTGTATCAGCAAATGCTGAAGGTGGGCTGCTGTTTAGGTCTATTTCGCTGACGATAGACTCGTAGAATCTCTTTTCCTCAGATATACGTGCTTTGCGTCTGAGGGCAGTTGTAGAATTTGGACTTAATTGAAGTGCTATATTAAGATATTTTAGAGCTTGTTCCCAATTCCCAATCATTTCATAAGCTTTCGCAATGTCAGCATAAACATAATGACGATCCTTGTCATATTTCAAACCCATCAAATAGTGTTGAATTGACTCAACATATCTGGCATTTTGAAAACAGGTCGTAGCTTGTTGAAAATAGGAAATGGCCCGTGAGGAAGGATTTTTCACAGCCTAATAAGTATGTTTGTTATACCATTTTTTAAAATTTTAAGCCCTTTTGCTACGTTATCCACCCAACTTAATTCCCTCAGAGCCATTCAATATATGTATGACCGAATGGCACATCTCTCGTAAAACGGGAGAGAGTTCTTTGAATGGCTCTGTGTATTGCACACTCGTAATCTATTGTTTATTCAAATCAACTATTTGAAAAGTGATTTCCCCACATTTGATTTCTGAACCTTCTTCAACGGGAGCAGAATCTTTAACGCGTACACCTTCAATGTATGTTGGTGTTGAACCACCCAAATCTGTGATGGAAACTTCTCCATTCATCTCATCAATGGAGAGGTTCAGATGTGCAAGTGTATGTATATCACCATCCTGTTCTGCTTCTGCATTCTGCAGTAGATTCAGCACTTCATCAGCGGGTTGCGGCTGTCCAACAGGGAAGACATCGGTATCTACATTCCCCATTGCCTGTGGACTGTAAGCGACTTGAGGATCAAGGGGTACAGGTATGTCGTTTGTGTTTTCAACTGCATCACCTCTGATTGCCTTCATCAGTTTTTCACCGACGCGTTCTTTGGCACCAGGACGTGGTGAAACGCTTGCAGTTTGTTGGAAACGATAGTGTGCAAAGTCAACCAAGTCTTTTAGTTTATGGAAATGGGTTGACTCTTGGATATTCTTTAGAAGAGTCTTCTGTTTACGGCTGAGTTTCTCATTTTTTAGCCAGCATGTGTATGCTTCTAAAACATCTGCTTCTTTTATATCGGCAGCGGTATACCGAGTAGATTTTGGTGTTTTTCTAAAAAAACGCATCAGTTATTCCTCCACATTGATTACCAAAATTAGGGATGCGTTATTGCATCCATTGAATACCTTTGTTATTAAGGATCTGTCGTAATTCCTGTGTGCACCGGAAAATCCAGATTTTCACTGTTCCATCTTTCCGGTTTAAGATTCGTGAAATATCTGCGACACTACATCCTTCTAAATGTCTCAAAATCCAAGCGATTCGGTGATTCGGTTTCGTCACCTGTTCTAAGGCAGTTTCTAATATTTCTTGTGCCTCTTGAGCGATAATGTGTTTGTCGGGTCCTGGTCTACCATCCTCAAATTCATTCAGGGGTAAATCATCCTGTTCTTCAAGTGTTAGCAGTGATTCTCGTATGCGGTCCCTTCTTCGTATCGCGTCAATAATTGTATGCTTGGCAACTGTGTTCAACCAAGCTTGAAAACTACCTTTCTGTGGATCCCATTTGTCATTTTGTAGTTTCTGCCAGACTTTCGTAAATACATCCAAGCTAACTTCTTCAGTATCTTGATGGTCTCCGAGCATCCGATAGGCTTTACTATAGACCCAATTATGATGCTTATCAAACAACTGACTAAATGCGGATTCATCTCCTTGTTTAGCCTGTGTAGCCAAGTATGTATCTTCTGTAGCTGATAGTTCATTTTTTGCCTGTCGCGCCATAGCAACCTCCTTTGTTTTCACATCCAAAGGATTTGAAACTGTTTCGTATACCTATACGATACAGAATCAAATTTAGTTTCAGATTTGTGTCAATATGTTTAATAAAAGGATATTAATGTAGTTTCAAAAAGTATTGTTTCATGATACAATTTTTATAAACAATTCTCAACAGTTTTTTTAGGAATAGCAAACATGCATCATCAGAAACATCCGACTAAAAACTGAAGGTTCCTTTCAACCTGCCACCCACATTCTTTTTGACAATTGCCCTGAGATATACTACAATTTCACATATATATTCTTAAGGAGTAAATTATGAAACAGATTGAAGGTGGAATAACTTCTGTTGCTGGTGTCACAGCAGCGGGGATTCATGCAGGTATCAAAAAAACAGAAACAAAAGATTTGGCAATCATCGCAACCGATGCCCCCGCAAATGCTGCCGGGGTGTTTACAAAGAACAGTGTTACAGCAGCACCCGTCGTATTATGTCGCGAACATCTCTCTGTTCCGATGGCACAGGCAATTGTTGTCAATAGCGGAAACGCAAATGCATGCACTGGTGACACAGGTATGAAAAACGCTTACCGTATGGCTGCATTGACAGCAGAACAACTCGGCATAGATGCCGATCTTGTCTTAGTCTCATCTACTGGCGTTATCGGACAGCAATTACCGATGGATAAGATCGAAAATGGGATACAGATAGCCGTTGATTCACTCGGTAAAAACAGAGGGGGGACCGATGTAGCAGAAGCTATTATGACGACCGATACGTTTCCTAAATCTATCGCAGTTGAATTTGAGATTGATGGTAAAGCAGTTAGAATCGGGGGGATTGCAAAAGGTTCTGGGATGGTAGCACCCAATATGGCTACGATGCTTTCATTCTTAACAACGGATGTGAAAATAAATAGTCAAACGCTTCAATCCGTCTTGACGAGAGTTGTTGATAATACCTACAACCTATTGACTGTTGACACTGACCGAAGTACAAATGATACTGTGCTTATTCTCGCTACAGGTAACGCTGATAATACTGAAATCGTTGAGTCGAAAGGTAAATCCTACGATATATTCTATGATGCGCTTCTGTCCGTTTGCACGGAATTGGTAAAAATGCTGGCGCGCGATGGGGAAGGTGCGACTAAACTGGTTGAAGTTGTTGTAAAAGGTGCGAAAAACAGAACGGATGCAGAGAAGGCTGCACGCGCTGTGGCAGAATCCCCCTTGGTGAAAACTGCTGTCTTTGCTAACGATGCTAACTGGGGACGGATCATGATGGCTATCGGGAAATCTGGTGCCGAGTTTGACCCATATCAGGTGGATGTCCTCCTCGGAGATTATCTGCTTGTAAAAAATGGGATGGACTCTGGATATGACGAGGCTAAAGCAACACGATTATTTGACAACGATACTGTGCAGATAAATATCAATCTACGTGCTGGGGAATCTGAGATTACCATGTGGACCTGCGACTACTCTTATGATTATATCCGAATTAATGCCGATTACAGAACCTAAACAAATAGTAACGACTTGTGCAAAATAAACTCTTGTACAATAGAACCTTTGATTCTCCAACAAATTTGTGATATACTTTACACGAAGCAAGGATCACAATTATAAGAAAGGAGGGAATTAGCATGAACGTAACTATCCAATTAACAATAGACCAAGTGGTTGATTTGATTCAACAGATACCACAAAAAGAAAAGATAGCGATTCTCACCACACTATCGGAGCAGGCTTATGCTGGGGAGGTGGAACGCATGAAGGACGCTGAAGCTAAGATGCGACAAGTCTGCACCGAGCGAGGTGTCGATTGGGATTCAATGACAGAAGACGAGCGGTTATATTTTATTAACGATATTGTACATGAGGATCGTGAATGCAACCAATAGCAGTTTACGATACAAATGTTCTAATATCGGGCATGATGTGGGTCCTGTAAAAGTTATCAAGGTATTCTTATAGTCAAACCTGCAATTTTTCTCGCGCATTTCGAATAAAATTGTCAAACGGAAGGAAAGAATATGAACTTTGGCAGATTATTTTGGACATTAGTTTTGATAGCGATGTTATCAACTGCTTTATCCGTAAATGCCGATGAAGAAACTGAAGAGGTATATATATTAGAAGAAGTTGTGGTAACTGCCCGAAAGCGGGAGCAGTTATCCTTTGAGGTGCCGCTATCCGTTTCTACTATCCACGGTGATAAATCCAATACGATACGATCCTCTGGTTTAGACCTCCGTTTCCTGTCTAATCGCACACCGAGTCTGCAGATGGAATCATCCTATGGACGCGTCTTTCCACGACTATACATTCGCGGACTCGGAAACACAGACTTTGATCTCAACGCTTCACAACCGGTATCACTATTGTCCGATGGTGTAGTGCTTGAAAATGCGTTACTAAAAGGGTATCCCGTTTTTGACGTAGACAGGATTGAGGTGTTGCGAGGACCTCAAGGCACACTTTTCGGACGCAATACACCCGCAGGTGCTATTAAGTTTGAATCACTACGTCCGACACAGACATTTGAGGGATACGTACGGGTGAACTATGGACGATTCAACGCATCCAATTTTGAAGGTGCAGTATCGGTACCGCTGCTACCTTCTGTTTTATCCTCTCGGTTCTCCTTACTCAGTCAATGGCGCGACGACTGGATAGATAACGAATTCAGTGAAGAGAGTGTCTCTCTTGGCGGACATCTTGACCTTGCAGGACGTATACAACTCCTTTGGACTCCCATACCCGAGTTGGAAGCATGGATAAAGTTGCATGCGCGTGATCTCAATGGTACTTCTCGTCTGTTCCGTGCAAATACCCTGAAACAGGATGAAGGTGGTCTGATAGATGACTTTGAACGTGACAGCATCACACACGATGGAGATAATGAACAGACACTGCGTTCAGGTGGACTTGCTGCTGAAGTACGCTACAATATCGGAAACTTTCAATTGATCTCACTAACTGGATATGAACGACTTACAAACTATTCACGAGGAGATATTGACGGTGGATACGGTGCTACTTTCCTTGCAGAGAGTGGTCCAGGTTTCATCCCATTTCCATCCGAAACAGCTTCTGGAATCCCTTTATTGAGTCAGTTTAGTCAAGAGATAAGGTTGATGAGTCCAGATGACCACCCGCTCTCTTATCTGACCGGAATATACTACTTTCATGAGTACGTAGAGATGGAGGATTTCAACTTCCTTACCACAGCAGGTGGTGCTATGGATAGAGCAGTCTATCAAGAACAGACTGCTACCGCAATGGCAGCTTTCGCTTCTGCCACATACAGCATAATTGAAGACCTTGAATTAGGAGCTGGTGTGCGTCTGTCTAATGACGCAAAAGACTATAGGGCATGGCGAGAAGTTGTTCCTGATAAAACCGACGCTAAACCCCTTGAACCCATCCTACAGGACCAACAAGATACTGTGTGGAGTGGGGATATCAGCATACGTTATCAAGTCACCCCAAACGTCCAAACCTATTTCCGCACAGCCCGAGGATTCCGAGCACCAAGCATTCAGGGACGATTACTGTTTGATGATGAGGTGACAATCGCAGATACAGAGACTATCTTGTCCGCAGAAGGTGGAACAAAGGTGCGACTTCTGAACCAACGTTTACACCTTAACTTGGGTGTTTTCAACTATATGATGCAAGACCAGCAGCTGTCTGCTGTGGGTGGAGAATCTAACGTCAATAGGTTATTGAACGCCAAAAACACTAATGGACAAGGTGTTGAAGTAGAACTGATGTTCTTACCATTTAAGTCTCTTCAAGTCTCAGGCGGACTGAGTTATAACAGCACGCGTATTGACGATCCAGAGTTAGCAGTAGCAGGATGCGGTGCTCCGTGTAAGGTTCTGGATCCGATTGCTTCTGAAGAAAAGCACACTTTCTATATTGATGGGAATAGTCTACCCCAAGCACCTGAATGGATAGCGGATATAATGTTGCGATACATGCTTGAACTACCGAGTGGGTATCGGATCATCGTTGCCACCGATTGGGTATATCGCAGCCGAGTACATTTCTTTTTATACGACTCTGTGGAATTCAGCGATGACTCGTTATTAGAAGGAGGAATACGACTTGCTTGTCAATTATCCGATGGTTACACAGAGGTGGCATTTATAGGACGAAACATCTTAAACGAAACATCTCCCACCGGCGGTATAGATTTCAACAATCTGACAGGTTATATGAACGAACCAAGGTTTTGGGGTCTGGAATTGATGAGTCGTTTTTGACAACAGTCTATGTCGCATTCAATCTTCTATGTCGGGGTCTAATTTTTTCGCTTTGGCAAAGTCTGCTTCGGCATCTTCCACTTGTCCGAGGCACCTTTTTGCTAATCCACGATCGTGATAGAGTAGTGCTTTCTTTGAATTGAGACGAATGGATTCATCATAGTCTTCAATTGCTTCGCGGTGATCACCGAGGGCAGCTTTTGCGGCACCACGCGTATGAAAATAAGAAGACCGAAGACTGGCACCTTCTGGTTGCATCCGTAATGCCTCATTAACATCTAATACAGTTTCTTGAAAGAGTTTTTGTGCTTCCTGTATGTTCCCCTCTTTCGTTTCGATTTGACCGAGAAGATAGTAAGTCCACCCACGACCATTGTAGGCGATACTACGTAGATGATCTTGAATAATGACCTTGTTATTGATGACCTTGCTATAGTCGTCTATTGCCACTTGAAAATGACTTCTCGCTTCAACAAGTAAACCTTGTTTAGCTTTTGATTCACCGAAACGACCGTTTGCTCTCCCTCGGCTAATGTAAACTAAAGTGATATCTGGGTTGAGTTTGAGCGCAGCATCATAGTAGGCTATCGCCTGCTTGTATTTCCCCGCTCTTAATTTACTGTTTCCGAGTGTTATTTTACCATAAGCACGTGTTCGTGGATGTTGCCACCATTCCGATATAGTTTCAACATCCCCTGAGTTTGCTAACAATGCTTTGAGAATAGTTAAAGGGATAGCATAGACAAAGGAAGTGCTATTTTCGCCAACTGTACCGTCTTTATCTGATCCTGAACCTATAACAGAGTTAACAACGCCAATTACCTGACCTTTGTTGTTTAACACTGGACTTCCGCTGTGACCAACAGTGTGGTCTTTAGGCAGTTTTACTTTAATTTGGAGTTGTTTCTCTTTGTATTGTGCTGCAGAGATTGTCCCTGCAATACTCTTATATTTTTTCTTATTGTAACCAACAATGCAAACCTGTTCGTCACTCTCAAAACTATCGTATTTTCCTAAAGGAAGATGTACACCTGTTTCCGTAACCTTTAGGATAACAAGATCATTTTTGTCATCATACGCGGTCACACCTTCAATAGTATATTCTGGTGTTTCTTTGATATTCTGGAGATGCTTAGGTTTTTGGTGTCCTTCCGTTTTTAATCGTTTTAGAATACCAACAAATAACTGCTGGACTAAGTTGTTGATCGGCTTAGAAATACGTTGGATAAGGGGAACTTTTCCGAATTCAAGTTGTTCTGCTGTGACTATTTTGATACTGCAACCGGGGAATCCTCCTTCAATAACATGAATGTTCGTTGCAATCTTGTCCGGTTCTACGAAAAAACCAGTTCCCACTTGAAATGTCAACCCAAGTAATCTGGTTTTTAAGTAAACAGTAGATTCCTTACTGTCTTCAGCAATTTGTTGTAAATGTGTTTTTTTGTTGTGTTCCATAGAATTATCCTCATCATTAACTATCATTATACATCAGAGATCTCATGATTCATACCAAAAAGACAAGTGCTGGGTGTGTAAAGTTTTCGTCACCATAAACGTCAATTTAAGGAAAATACGAAACTCATTATACCCCAGGCCGGTAGGTGCGATATCCTTATCGCACCATAGGCATCAATTTAAGAAAATAAATCAGATCAAATATTGACCACAGTCCCGTAGGGACGATATGTGCAAAGTGAAGTAATTACATAAACATATCGTCCCTACGGGACTAAAAGAGGGTTACCAGACGTTTTTCTATAAACATATCGTCCCTACGGGACTAAAGACATACTCAAAACAAATTAATCCCTGTAAATTGATACATAAGGTTACAAAAGATTTATATGCCAGAGGGAATCCAGTGCCAAAAACCTTACACACCCACTCTGAACTTTGTTCCGTTTGATTTTCTAACAAATTTGTGATATACTTTGAACTACATTTTACTGGGATATACAAACGAGAATAGGAGAAAACAATGGGTAAAGAAGTTTCTGCAATTGAACTGCAACAGAAGTTTGTTGAACTCCTTAATGGGGTTTACCACAATGGAGATCAGTTGATAATCAAAAATGCTAACAAGCCGCTTGCTGCGATCATTCCAATTGAAATCTATGATCGGTTAATTAAACAACGAGAAGAAGCCTTTTCTGTGCTAGATAGAATTTGGGAGAAAGCACCAAAAGTGAGTGAAGAAGAAGTACAAACTGATATCGAACAAGCAATTGCTGAAGTACGGGCGAAGAAATTATAAAAAAGTGAGCTATCTCTTTGATGTGTGTGGTCCTGGATACAAACCAACATATTAGTGCTATTATCAGGCCTGATGGAAATCCTGCCCAAATCTTGCAATTTTGGCGTGTCGGCGCAATTGAACTGGCAATATCCCCTGCGATGTTGGATGAATTTCAGAGAGTTGTGCGTCGCCCACGTATTCAGCAGAAATACAACCTGTCAGATGATGATATTGATGAGTATGTTGAGATGCTACGCGAATTTGCCATCGTGGTCTCTGGGTCTATTACCGTCAATGCTGTTCCAGACGATCCAGATGATAATATTATCATTGCTTGTGCGATAGAAGCAGAAGCTGATGTAATTATCAGTGGAGACCGGCATTTACTTACCCTCGGTTCATATCAAGAAATACCAATTGTAAAAGCATCGGACTTTCTGGCCAATTACATTCGCCTTTAGAAAATCTAAAAACTAAATATACCTATTCAGTGAAGAAAATACACTAATGGACAATGTGTAGAAGTAGAGATGATATTAACGAACCCAAGTTTTGGAGTCTGGAATTGGTGAGTCGATCTTGAAAAAACGTTTTTACTTTCCAAGATTTGGGTCTAATTCCTTTTCTTTCGCAAAATCTGCTTCCGCAGCTTCGTGCTGTCCGAGTGCTTGTTTTGAAACACCCCTGTCATGATAATACAATGCCTTTTTCGGTTTTAACCTGATACATTCATTGAAATCTTCAATCGCTTTGACATGGTTGCCGAGGGCAGCCTTTGCGGCACCACGGGTATGATAAAAGGCAGACCGATATTTTGGCTTCTTTAGCTCTAACTGGAGTGCTTTTTCACTATCCGATATCGCCTCATGAAATAGCATATCTGCTTCCACTTCGTTTTCTGCTTCAACTTCAAGTTTCCCCAATAGGTATTTTGTCCATCCACGTTCATTATAGTATTTTGCGTTCTTCGGTCTTTGATTGACAGCTTCCGTAAGGATGTCAATTCCCATCTGGTAGAGATTCCGCACTTCTGCTATATTCCCTTGTTCAGCTCTTGCTTTGGCAAGACTGCACTTCACATGTGTCTGAATTGCCAGCCAAAGACTTTGACCCAATATATTCCTAATGATTCTGAGAAAAATTCTCCTGGAAAGAACCTTGATAATTTCCCAATTCCATGCCAAAAACGCCCCAATACCAATGAAGCTAAATTTTTCTGGTTTGAGTCGCAGGGCAGTTAGCGCATCTGTGGACGCTTCATCATATCTCCCCACGGACATCTTAACAACGGCTCGATTATTGTAAATGTCAGTTAAATCTGGATTGAGTTTGAGAGCAGCATCATAAAGATCTATTGCCTCCTTATATTCACCTTGTTTTCTATTATCATCTCCTTCATACGCTGCGACATAGGCACGTATCCGCGAACGTTTTTGCCATACATCAAGGGGTTCCACTTTCCCAGCCTTCTCCAGCAAAGACCTAAGAACATTGGAAGAAATGGATCTACCTCTATTTGGTGAACTGTTATCAAAAGACATTGCTTCGTTTGTGGCAACGGCTATGACTTCACCTTTAGCGTTTAGCACAGGTCCTCCGCTATTTCCTTCAGAAACCTCAAAATTTAGCCACAGATGTTTGCCACTATTTCGGATGCTGTGTATACTGCCTTTCACGGTGTTTACTTTTTTCTTAGGGTAACCTAAAACACGGACTTGGTCACCTTTCCGAACAGGATTACTGTCACCAAGGAGGAAGGGTATCCCTTCCTCCGCAATCTTTAGAACAGCAAGGTCGTTTATATCATCAAATGCTATGATACCTTCAATAGTGTAAACTGTTTCTGTTTGATCACACATTGCAGTAACTTTTGTCGCTCCAGCAAGCACATGAACGTTCGTTACAATTTTGTCAGGTGCTACGAAGAAACCACTACCCCGTGCAGTTTGAACTCCCCATACAAGTCCATTTATATATCCGCTGGGAATTTTTATTTCAAAACAAACTGTAGTGCCTTGTGTTTTTTTTATATCCTGCTGGTGTAAATTATCCTTTACTTGTTCCATTACAGTATTCCTGTCTATTACCTGATGCGTTAGTTAGGACGATTTATTTCAAATCTGGGTCTAATATCTTTGCTTTCGCAAAATCTGCTTCCGCAGCTTCGTGCTGTCCAAGTGCTTCATTTGAAACACCCCTGCCATGATAATACAATGCCTTCTTCGGTTTTAACCTGATACATTCATTGAAATCTTCAATCGCTTCCTTATGTTGACCTAATGCTGCTCTTGCGACACCTCGCGTATCATAATAATCAGCACGAACTCGTGACTGTTTAGGGTTAAACTTCAATGCTGCATCAATATCATCTATCGCACGTCGGTAACAATATGCTGCTTCACTTGTATTGCCTTGTTCGCTTTCGATCTGTCCCAATAAAAATCTCACCCATGCCCGTCTACTGTATATACCACCTGTTTCCTCTTTTAAATCAATTGCTTCAGAATATAGACTGATAGCATTCTGACAGAAACTGCGAGCATCCCTGAGTTTTCCCTCATTTATTGCTTTTTTCGCCATACGAAAGTTTGAGATAGCATTGCCTCTTAGCCAGAATTGTCTGCCTGTAACTGAAACTGACAGATTAAGCAAGAACCGCAAACCGTAGAGTTTTAGCATCCTCCATCGCCAAGACATGGACTCGCGAAGATTTGAGAAACGAAATGGCACAAAATCAAGTTTATGTAAAAAGATATTATCAGTCATTGCTTCATTAAAGAATGCTAATTCAGCCTTAACATCTGCCCGACGCATAATAACCTTTTTCTTATCAGGAAATAGTTCAATTGCAATATCGTAATGTGCAATCGCTTCTTTGTAGTTTGCATCTTTCCGGAACCTTTCTGCCGCAACAAGTTCTGCTAAGTAACGCACTTGTGGTAAATCACACCATTCCTCAAACGGCACTGATTCCGTTCTGTTCTGTTGCAACGCCTTCACAATGTTTGAGGGGATAGCGTAACCACATATCACATTTCCAGAATTATCAATCTCAGCGGATGACTTCACACCGATAACTTCACCTATACTATTTAAGATGGCACTACCACTGCCACCTCTAGATGAATTGGTTGATAAACGGATCTGATCACCACTCGGTTTTTTCCAAAGATCTTCAACAGTACCGTGTTCAATCCGAGTACTATCAGCTGGATAACCAACCGCACAGATTTCATCGCCATCCTGAAGTGTGTCGCTGTCCCCAAGTATAAGCGGCACCCCTTCACAATCAACAGTCAAAAGTATAAGGTCATTTTTTGTATCATACGCCTCTACACTTTCAATTTGAAACGATTCCTCTTGACGAGATAGAATTATCTTCACAGATGTCGCTCCAATGATGACGTGCAAGTTTGTCACTATGAGATGTTTATCAATGAAAAATCCACTTCCATGATTTGGAATAATCTTCATTAGATCCCATTGAGGACGTGATGCAAGGGAAGGAATCCCTCTTTCTATCTCAAAACGGACAACAGAATCAGTCAATGCTTTTTCAGCAATATCTTGTAAAGCAATATCTTTATCTTGTTCCATAGATGTGCTCCTTTTTAAATCATCTCTATTATACACAGAATCTCTCAGGATTCATACCAAAAAGATTTGACAGCATCTCATAGTATGTAGTATCATATTTAAAGATTCAAAAATAGAACCAACGTCTCAAGCGAGATAATCAGATGTTTTTACAGATGCTTACTACACCGACATTGCAATATAATGAATTGACGCACAACACTATGTCAAGTCAAGATTCCCATCACACCATAGATATTATTATTGCAATTCGTCATGCTGTGGTGGGCTAATCGCAAGCAGATAAGAAGGTTGATTAACAGTGGTGTTTTTTCTTGATTTTTCAGGGTATTTTATGATATA
>VXOP01000075.1 GCA_009839975.1 Candidatus Poribacteria bacterium | reverse complement strand
TAATGGGACAATATGTAAAAAATGAAAAACGTGTCACTAAGATATTGGATTTATGCGATTCGTTAGCTTTAAATCTGAGTCGTAGAGCAGATTTAGATTGCACTCCGAAACGATTTTTGGTAAGATTAGAGGAAAAACGTGTCAGAAGTTATGAAGTTGAGATAATGAAATCATTTGATCGTGGAACAGTCGTAGCACAATTCGATAAAGACTATCTACTTAAACAGGATGAAAATCTCGACTTAGCTGTTGTCCCGATGGGAGTTGATTTAAAGTACTTTCATCATAGTAATACCGATGAAAGTAATAGCACAGAAACCGACAAGCAATCTGGTTTCCATAGTGGATTGACTCCCGAAGAATCTATAAATCTGCTTTTTACAGGCACTATGAACTATTTTCCAAATGCTGATGCTGTTATCTATTTTTGTGAAGACATTTTACCATTGATACAAGAGCGGTATCCTGATGTATCTTTTCAGATTGTGGGTAATCATCCTACCAACCAAGTAAAGCAGCTGGAAAGAAACAGGGGCGTAGTTGTTACAGGTTATGTGCCAGACGTACGACCATACTTTGAGAAAGCAACGATATTTGTTGCACCCTTAAGAGCAGGTTCGGGTATACAAACTAAGAACTTAGAAGCAATGGCTATGCAGACTCCTGTTGTTACAACATCCATAGGCGCGATGGGTTTGGAAGCGGAGCGTGAGAAGGAAGTCGTCATTGCAGATACACCTGAAGATTTTGCTGAAAACGTTATAGATCTAATTGAAAATCGTGATAAACGTGAAAGTATCGCGAGAGCAGGTAGAAAGAGAGTTGAAAACATTTATGACTGGAATGTACTTGTTGAACGATTGGAAAAGGTCTATACTGAAAACTAATTACAGAAAGTAACCAAGGGAGGCAATATGGAAAAAACAAAAGTCAGATGGAGTTCCTCAATTGTAATTGATTTTTTCCTCGTTAATATTGCATTAATATTAACATACTTTACATGTAGACAGCTTAACTTTGATCTAATTGCGCAATTCAAGCAACTAACGATATTTTCAAATGCCGGAACATATCCTCTAATATTAGGCATTGGTGCTGTTGTCGCATTGGTCCGTCTTGTTACCTTCTTATGTTTTCGTCTGTATAAACCTATCTGGCAATATGCTGGCGTGAAAGAATTCCGTTCTATCATCTATGCAGTTTGTATGTCAGGATTGGTGTTATATATAATCTCGGTATTTTTCCAAAGATTTGACACATGGAGTTTCTTCTTAGTTGACATTTTCTACAACGCATTCATCATTGGATTTGCTAAGTTCTCATATAAACTATTCCGTGAAGGCAGACATAAAGCGGTTGCATTACCACGAACAAAGGTCTTGATTGTTGGTGCTGGGGCGGCTGGAATCGGTGTTCTGAGAGAATTACGGACACATCCTGAGAAAGGTTATCTGCCTATAGGTTTTATTGATGACAATTTGCAGAAAGTCGGCAAAACGATTGCAGGACTTGAAGTGCTTGGGACAACTCGTGACCTTACCTATATCGCAAGAAAGCGGACGATTGAAGAAGTTATAATCGCCATGCCATCTGCACCAGGCGGTAAGATAAGGGATATTATTCGTCAGTGTGAATATAATAGAAGATGTCAGTTCAAAATTGTACCAAGTATACACGCGATCCTGGAAGGAAAGGTTAGTATCAATCATATCCGTGAAGTAAAGTTAGAAGACCTTCTAAACCGTTCTACATCTCAAATAGATTTAGTTGAAATTTCAAAATATCTATCTGGTAAACGCGTGATGGTTACGGGTGCTGGTGGGTCTATCGGCTCTGAGTTGTGTAGACAAGTTGCTAAACTTGATCCGGAATTATTGATTTTATTTGGTCGTGGCGAAAACAGCATTTATCACATTGATATGGAATTGCGAGAGTTGGATCCCCCAATTAATCGCGAACTTGTAATAGGCGATATTCGTGATAATTCCAAAGTCTTCCAGATAATCAAGCGATATAGACCCCATATTATATTTCATGCTGCTGCACACAAACACGTCAAATTCATGGAGGCACACCCGGACGAAGCAGTAAAAAATAATATCGTTGGCACCAAGAATCTTATCGATTCTGCTATCAAGCATCATGTGGAGGCATTTATACTTGTTTCATCTGATAAATCGGTTAATCCTACGAGTGTCTACGGCGCATCTAAACGGGTAACAGAGAAACTAATACAATGTAAAGCGAATAGAAACGGAACCAAATTCATCGCTGTTCGTTTTGGAAATGTTATCGGCAGCCGAGCAAGCGTAATACCTAACTTTAAGCGACAGATCGCAAAGGGTGGGCCCGTTACGGTCACACACAGAGAAGCCACACGTTACTTTATGACGATTCCTGAAGCGGTACAACTCCTAATTCAGGCAGGGGCCATGGGTAATGGTGGTGAAATTTTGATGTTGGATATGGGAGAACCGATAAAGATCCTGGACCTCGCAAGAGACTTAATTCGACTTTCCGGTTTAGAATTGGATATAGACATTAAGATAGACTTTACAGGATTGGAACCCGGTGAGAAACTCTATGAAGAATTACTCACACCACAAGAAGGGGTCACTGCTACCAAACACCAACGTATCTTCGTTGCACAATTAGAGACGATTGAGGAGGAGCAGCTGCTTTCTCAGATAGATGAACTTTCTAATTTTGCCGATTCACTTGATACAGATGGGATTATTGCGAAACTACAAGAGTTAGTTCCCACTTATGAACCCAATCGTGCATTTGTACAAAGCCGTGAGACAGAAAACCAAGAAAGTATAAGAAGACATCTGATCAGTTCAAGGCAAGACACTGAGTCGACCGAACCTTCTGATACAGAAAGAGGCGTGTAATGCTCACTCAGGATTCTCCACAACAAGATTGCTTCACAGCCATCGACGAATCTTCAACCTGTATTAAAGACTCAAGTAGGGCACGTTGGGTAAAACGGAGTTTTGATTTCGTCTTAGCTCTTATATCCTTTACAATTACATTTCCTGTTTTCGTGGTTAGTATTTTTCTTGCAAAATTCCAATCGCGTGGACCCGTGTTTTACAAAGCAACAAGAGTTGGTAAGAATGGTAAACATTTTAAGATGTATAAGTTCCGGACAATGGTTGAGAACGCAGATCAGATTGGGATTGGTCTAACAACGCATCAGGATGTTCGTGTCACGCGGATTGGCGGATTCTTGCGGAAGCTGAAATTAGACGAACTACCTAATCTAATCAATGTTGTGAAAGGGGACATGAGTCTGATAGGACCGCGTCCTGAGTCTCCTGATTATGTCAAATTCTACTCAGAAAGACAAAAACAGGTATTGCAAGTAAAACCGGGTATTACCGGTCCCTCACAAATTGTCAATAGAGACGAAGATAAAAAACTGAAAGCTAAAGATAATCCTGAACATTATTACATTACGGAATTAATGCCAAAAAAGTTAGAACTTGACTTACATTATGTTGCAACTCAGAGTTTCTTACGTGATATCGGCTGGTTATTCAGAACGCTTTGGGTTATCTTTTTTCCAATGAAGAATAAAAAAGAGTATAGACACCCTTAAACCGATTTGTTCGCATCCAATCATCACTTATAGTGAACTTCAGAATTAATGAAACATTCTACAACGGGCGAGGCGACCTCGCCCCTACGCTGGGTGATCTTCGTCAACGGTGAAATGTCTCATCAATTATTAACCTTACTACAATTAAGTATATACGCATCTGATAGGGAAGTAATCCTATGAGAAAGAAACGTGTATTCCTGATCATACTTGTGATTATCATACTGTTTTTTGTTACTTTAATGCTACCTTTTGTCATCAATCCACCGACAATCGGTCCGAGGGTAGCCGTGATTGATATTCCGGGGATCATTACGAAATCAGATGCTACGATAAAACTTATCCATACATATCGAGATGATCCAAATGTGAAGGCAATTGTTTTAAGAATTAACTCGCCTGGTGGCAGTGTTGCACCTGTTCAGGAAATACACCGTGAATTAACGAAGTTGGATAAACCGATAGTTGCGTCTATGGCAGGTTCAGCGGCTTCTGGTGGCTACTATATAGCATGTGCAGCAGATACTCTCATCGCTAATCCGGGAACACTGACTGGCAGCATCGGTGTCATCATGCAGTTTACCAAAATAAAGGGGCTCTACGAGAAAGTCGGATTGGAGCAACAGGTCATTAAAAGCGGTCAGTTCAAAGATGCTGGATCTATGTTCCGAGACCTTTCAGCTGAAGATAAAGCAATACTGCAAGAGACTGTAGATGATGTCTACAATCAATTTGTTGACGCAATCTATCAATCCCGTAATGAACACCTAACACGTGATGAAATCCTCAAACTTGCAGATGGGAGAATCTATTCTGGCAACCAAGCTTTATCACACAAACTGATTGATCAGACAGGAAACCTGCAAGATGCAATAGGAGTTGCCGGAAAACTCGGTAAAATTGAAGGAACACCTAAAATACTCCGAAAAGAGCGTAGGTCTTCTCTGCTTGAACAACTTATTGGTATTGAACACAATTCTCAAATTGATAATCTCATCAGTTTCCCCGGTGTTACGTTCCGATATGAACTGAGTTTGGGTCATTAGCAACGAGACATCATGAGTCGCACATACCAAATTAATCCCGATTGGGAAAGCCTTTCGGATGAAATAGTCCAGCCGAATCAACACATCCTGGTTCTGGGGGCATTAGATGCGGGTAAAACTACCTTCTGTCAATATCTTATTGAAGTCGCCGTCAAGCGAGGTTTAAAATCTGCTCTCATAGATACCGACATAGGTCAATCTTCCATCGGTCCTCCCACGACCATAGGTATGAAACTTCTTCTTTCTTCTGATGATTCTCTTGGACAGCATTTAGATGGTAATGCCGAT
Source organism: Candidatus Poribacteria bacterium (assembly GCA_009839975.1). Lineage (GTDB taxonomy): Bacteria > Poribacteria > WGA-4E > WGA-4E > WGA-3G > MSPOR6. The sequence goes on along the minus strand of VXOP01000075.1, from coordinate 14,010 downwards.
TCCCTATACTATGTAGGTGCAATAACACCCGTTAGAAACTTACTACCGGTTTTGACTGGTACACGTCTGATGGTAGATGCCGCACAGAAAGCGTCTGCCGAGTTTCTCGTCATTGACACCACAGGTTATATTCATGAAAACGCTGCTGTAATGCTCAAACAGCAGAAAATAGACATAGTTCAGCCAGATCATATAGTCTGTATAGGACGTTCAAGAGAGCTGGAAAAGATCACCGCAAGTTACAAGAAGATGGACTGGTTGGAGATTCACAATCTGCCAGTACATAATATGGTTCGTATCAAAAACTCAGAGAGACGTCAGGAGAATAGACGGACGAAGTTTAAGACGTATTTTGAAAACACTGTAATTCAGAACATAGCATTCTCAGAAGTATGCAGTGCGCGTACACCTTTCTTCAAAGGCAGAATTGCGACTCAGAAAGAGGCAGATATTCTAATGCAGCTTACTGAAGAAGAGATATTATATGCTGAATGGGGACATCGCGAATTAGCTCTTATTACCAGCAGAAGATTAGCATCAAGTACTATAATGAAAATCAAGGACTATCTAAGTTTGAAGAACGTATCTAATGAGCCTCCTACCTATTTTCATCGAAAAAACGTCGGCTTAGTTGACAAATCAGGAACTACAATAGGTATCGGCCTAATAGAATCTGTTGATTTTCAAAATCAAGAACTCAGAATTCGTTGTCATACAGGTATCCTAAATAAAACAGCGGTAATTCAATTTGGAGAATATCAGCATTTTGAAGGGAATTAGCTGACAATCGCAAGTCGGTAGGTGCGATTTCCTAATCGCACCGGGTTTATCCCAGTCCGTTTCATTGAAGGTTTCCGCGTAGGATCCGGCAGAATACGCGTTTGGTATTCTGCATTGATTAGAAAATCGCACCTACCGGGTTTGGGTATTGAGAATTACCGCATTAATAACTTAATCTTCATCCGTGTGCCGTTACCTAAGAACATACTATGAAAAAAATTCTGCACCGCCTAATTGGGGCGATAACCTTGCAAGAGAAGAGAGTACTTAATCGGTTTTTAGATTATTTGAGACGATACAAAGTTTCTATCTTTATCGCTATGGGATGTGCCTTAGTCGTATCAATCTGTGAACTTGGAAGGATGCAACTCTTAGCAGATACGCTTGACTCCCTCAAAGAACTTGAAAACTTCAAGGATTCAAACGTTAACAAAACCATCCGCATTTTATATCATGAACCGCATTTTCAAGGTTTTGATGTCATATTAACTGGTACGGGTGATGCGTTCCGTTTTTATTTTTGGATCTTACTGAGTGTACTTGCTATCGTCTTGGTAAAAGGAGTCTTTGTCTATTTTAGCGATTTTCTGATGGACAGAGTTGGCAATAAGGTTAGTTTAAGGATACGGAATGAACTATACGATAAAATCATTTCGACTTCACTTGGGAAAATTTCGCAACAACACAGTGGCGATATAATGACGCGAGTTACAGATGATGTCCGAGGTATGCAGCAAGCCGTTACAGCTACTGCGTCAATTATGCGTGCTGTGATTCAGGTTGTCATTTTTATGTCTGTGATGCTGTATAAGAGCATTCTGATGACTCTTCTCTCAATTCTTGTTCTCCCATTCGTTGCATATTTTATATATCGTATCGGTGGTAGAGTCAGAAAAGCAAGCGAGGAAATACAAGAGAAAAGTTCTGACATTTATACACAGCTTAAGGAGACACTATCTGGTATCAGTATCATAAAGAGTTTTACTGCGGAAGAGTTTGAGAGGAAACGATTTGAGGACATCACGACATCACAATACCGCATGGCAATTCGCCGTTCTCGGTTTGCGATACTTCTGCCACCGTTGATTGAATGGTTGGGAGCAATAGGTACCGCTTTGGTCTTTGGCCTGGGATGTTGGCAAGTCATAAATGGATCGTTAACAATCGGTTGGTTTGCAGGTTATATCGTGATGGTAGCCTTAATGTATAAACCTGTCAAAATTATCGGTACTGTAAACAGTGTATTACAGCAGAGTCTGGCTTCAGGTGAACGTATCTTTAATCTGATGGACATTAAAAGGGAACAGAACAGATCTTCAGAGAAAAAAACGGAACTAAGTAATGTAAAAGGTGTAGTAGAATTCCGAGATGTGAATTTCGCCTATAAGGAAGAATTGGTAGTGAAGAATGTCAGTTTCAAGGCTGACCCCGGTCAAGTAATTGCTTTTGTCGGTCCAAGTGGTAGTGGTAAGACAACACTATTGCATCTGCTGCAGAGATTCTACAATGTAAGTTCTGGATCAATACTAATTGATGATATGTCAGTTGATTCAGTCACGCTTGAATCATTGAGAAAGAACATTGCACTTGTGCCACAGGATACATTTCTGTTTGATGGAACAGTTCAAGAGAATATCGCCTACGGGGCACCGGATACAAGCTTGAACGCTATCGCAGATGCCGCCAAAAAAGCGAACGCACACGATTTCATTATGTCCATGACAGATAGGTATAATGAACAAATTGGTGAATCAGGAGGAAAACTTTCAGGGGGTGAACAACAACGGATATCAATTGCACGTGCATTTTTGAAAGACGCGCCAATTCTGATTTTGGATGAAGCGACTTCTGCACTGGATTCACAATCTGAGACAGTCATACAGAAGTCGCTACTGGAACTGATGCATGGAAGAACCTGCTTCATAATTGCCCATCGACTTTCAACTGTTCAACGCGCGGATACGATCCTTGTACTGAAGGAGGGCAGTATCGTTGAAAGGGGCACACATACTGACTTAGTTGAAAAAGGCGGACTTTATAAAAAAATGTGTGAACAACAGATTTTTGAATAAGTTCCGATATTGTTAATATTTATTTGACAAATAATCTGGCTTGTGTTATAATACCTGTTACATGAAGATGATTAACATTACTAACGAATTCATTGAAAAAAAGACAGTCTGTAAACTATTTCTGCTTAGATTCGTCTCATTATAGTGCAGGCCTAACTAAACATATAACAGCGTCAGGTTTTCAACAGATACTATTGCTTGGCAGCATTTACTGAATTACATCGGTAAAATTACAACTAACATATAACATAGACACAAAGAAATCTCACAACAGTTGGTTCAGTTTAATCCTTGTTTTGTTATTGCACCCTCAAGGTCTGATTCTCTGTAGATGGCTTCAGTCAGGTCAACCTCATATAGATATGCGTCCTTGAAATTAGCACCGAGTAACACGACACCTTCTAATTTGATTTCGCCAAAAATTGCCTCTTCAAGGTTAGCATTCTCAAATGTTGTAAGATTGCCGAACGGTGCAGTGGGTATACACTTTGGACATCCCATTGTCGCTCTTCGTAAGTCAGCATTACGGAAATTAGTGCCAGAAAGTAGACTCCCACTCAGGAATGCCCCGAACAAATTTGCGTTCTCGAGTTTTGTCTCTGTTAGATTAGCACCGACCAAATAGGTTCTTAATAGCGTTGCGTTTGACAAATCTGCACCCGTCAAATCAGCATCGTTCAGATTAGCATCCGTCAGATCAGCACTGTTCAAATTTGCATTGCTCAAATCTGACGAGGACAGATCGGCACCGACAAGCGATTGATTAGATAGGTCAATATTGGATAAGTTTTCATTGGCGAGTGATTCACCAGCTAAGATTCTTTTGATTACATCAGATTGAAGTTCTTCTTGCATAGAATGTCTCCTTTATTCGTAGTGATGGTTTAAAACTACAAGCACCTATAGTATTTCGTGTAACAGAAACAATTTGAAACAGACATAATGATTAGACGTATTTTACCTCAATATATTCCAATAGTCTACCGTAATTATACGACAATTCAACATGGATGTGTAATTCTCTAAAAATTTTCAGGATTGTTCAATAGAATATCATTGAAATAAGGAAAATCAAAATGAAAGATTATAACCCAATTGATTCAGTAGAGTTTGAAGTGCTTCCTTCAGAAGAAAAAAAGGAGGACAGCACTGCTCCTATTAAAGATGAAACATTTGCATACTTGCAGACAATTGCGAAAACACCTCTATTGGAACCTGAACAAGAGAGAGAACTCTTTGCTTCATACCAAGAGGGTGTACAAGCGTTTACGTCAAACTTTAAACTGCTTCCGATGTGGGTGTTAAATGCACTGGATTATCCAACAAAAAGCCGTAAAATACCAGGGCACAAAGTAAATCCATTTCAGAAAGATCACGGACGTATCATTGATCAAATATCATCGCATTTGCAATCTATAGAGAGCATCTTAGACAGATTGAATAAAAAACAGAAAAAGTTAGATAAAACGAAAGCGAAACTCTTAACGGGAAATTTGCACATCCTCAAGGAATACCTTACCAAACCTGAATATTCCAGTAGTGTGAGTCACGATTTTCTGCAAGTGGGTTACCTTGCTATTATAAGTGCAATCGAAAGTTGGAGTCCTGAAAGTGGTCGCTCATTCCGTTCATTCGCAAGTGAAACAGTTCGTAAAAATTTAGATTCCTTACTAAAAAAATCTGAACTGACGTCCAAAACCGAGAATGATCAAGGTATTACATCTGTTCAAAGTTCTGAATACGATTCTATCTTAAACGTCGAACCTATTGATAAGCATGAAGAACTGCGTTTACTTGAGACGTTCAACATCACGTTATACGAGATCAATCAACTCTTAGACAAATTACCTACTGATTTCTTGGATGAGATTACTTACGCCAATATCGTCAAAACTTCAGATAAGGAGTGTAGTCCAAACACACTACATCCACTATTGGAAACTATTCAGACAGAATTGGAGCATCTCAAAAACGTCCTATCCAAACTAACCGAAGCTGATGAACTTGCACATGGCACAAAAATGAAAATTGTTGAAGCAAATTTACGATTAGTGGCAAGCATAGCAAAACAGCACCATTTTAATAGAACTGCTCTCACCTTCCTCGATCTGATGCAGGAAGGTAGTATCGGTCTGATGAAAGCAGTTGAAAAATTCGACCACACACTACGTTTCCGCTTCAGCACTTATGCAACCTGGTGGGTAATGCAGTCAATAAAACGTGCCATAGACCAACAAGGTCAGATCATCCGTGTCCCATGTTATATTGGCGAGACACGTCGGTTGATAAAACAGGTGCAATCTAATCTTACTATCAAACTGGGACGTGAACCAACTACAAAAGAAATCGCTCAAGAGGTCAAACTTTCTGAAAAAAAGGTTGATGAAATCTTACAAGCAACAAGAGACCCGATTTCATTAGACGCACCGATAAATGAGGCATCACCTGAGGTGTCCTTTCGTGAAATCATACCAGACCATTCACAGATTACACCTGAAACAGAATTAGTTAACTACTCCAAAATTGAGGCGTTGGAAGAAGTTCTGAATAGAACGCTCAATCCTCGTGAAACACATGTGATTGTGCTACGATACGGACTAATTGATGGAACAGAATACACCCTCGCTGAAATTGGTACGAAACTTCAAATTAGTCGTGAACGTGTCCGACAGATTGAAGTAGAGGCACTCAATAAACTCAGAAGGAACGAACCGAAAGAATTACTCTTGGAACTATTCCAAAAATGACGATTCTTTTTGCATCATCAGCAGATAATAGGAAATTATACATCTGCTGATGATGTATAAACCCATCGTCTTTAGTATGCGTTTCAATAGAAAACATCTTCATCCTAGTTATCCCTACCAAAGGACTATCCCCAATTGAAAATTGTGTACTTTGACTGCTTCTCCGGCATTAGTGGTGATATGGTTCTTGGAGCTCTTGTTGACACAGGAATCGACCCAGATTATATCAAAACAGAATTATCAAAACTTAAATTGGATGAGGAATTCAGTCTTGATTTTCATAAAACAGAGAAACACGGCATTTTTGGTACGCAAGCTAAAGTTGAAATTCGTGAACACTCCCAAGAAAGTAACCATCACAAACACGCACATGTTCCCAGCAGACACCTCGCCGATATATTCAGTCTCATTGATTCAAGTGAATTAGACTCAACCGTTCGTGAAAAATCAAAAAACATCTTTGACAGACTTGCTGAAGCTGAGGCTAAAGTCCACAATACTGAAAAAGAAAATGTGCACCTTCATGAGGTGAGTGGCATTGATTCTATAGTTGACATCGTTGGAGCAGTCATCGGACTAAATAAACTCGGAGCAGAGAAGATATACGTTTCACCTCTCTCTCTTGGTCACGGTTTTGTTGAATGTTCTCACGGTATGATGCCTGTTCCTGTCCCTGGCACGATGGCTCTGTTGCAAGATATACCTATTCGCCAGACAGACATTCCTAAAGAATTAGTTACTCCAACAGGGGCAGCGATTATTTCAACACTTGCTGATAGATTTGGAGTCATGCCTAACATGACGGTATTTCATGTTGGATACGGTGCTGGTTCAAGAGACCTTGAAATGCAGCCAAACCTACTACGAATATGTATAGGCGAAATCTCCACCTTGCCTGAAACCAATGACTGTATAGAAATTATAGAAACAAATGTAGATGACATGTCACCTGAAGTTTCGGGGTATGTCATGGAGAAATTATTTGATTGTGGTGCGTTAGATGTCTTTTTTGTCCCTCTCTTCATGAAGAAGGGACGACCTGCAATACAAATCAATGTCATCTGTTCCGCAGAAAACAGACAGAAACTGATGCATATCCTCCTCACAGAAACAACCACTTTCGGTGTTAGGTATTACGCTGCTGATCGTGTAATCCTAAAACGCGAGATTGTTGAAATCGCGACACAATGGGGACCTATCCGTGCCAAACGGGGGTACCTAAATGGCGTTTTAATTAAAACAGTTCCTGAGTATGAAGATTGTAAAAGCATCGCTGAACAGACCGGAATCCCACTGCGAACAGTTTTCCAGGAAGCACTTCGCAATATTTAAAACCAGCTTGGTGTATGCACACAACAAATCCTATTTACGAACACCTATCACAGTTGTTGCACCTATAATTCTCTAACACCTCCTCTCCGAAATAATCTCGTATAATTTTCATCCTGCACCCTTCAGAAGTTGCATAGTATACCATTTTATCTATTCTGCTTTTTCTGTGTTTTACATAGTCCCCAAGCCCCATCTGCTCTTCTGATATTGAAGCAAAGAACTCGCTATCTTGTTGTATTTCAATCAGCATTAATTCATCCTTACCCCAATACTGAAGATGTCCTTCATTCTGCAGTTCGGCGAGTTGTTCCATTACAGACTTTGGACTGAGTTCAAGCGTTTGACAAAAACTCAATATATTTGTCACGCGTTGTTGCCTAAGTTGTGAATAGAGTTTTGACTGCTCAAAATTGGTATCTTCAGGTTGCGACCTAAATGCCACTGATACACGAGAAGGGAGATTATTCCATCTCTTAATAAATCCCAATTTCTCTAAATAAGATAGGCCGACTTGTAATTTTGTGTCTTTAAAACCTACTCTCCATGCTAATTCCTCCATTGCAATCAATCGATATTCTCCAGCCCCATTGATGTTTTCAAGCTCTTGTAAGAGTCTGAGCAGTGAAGATTTATCGGGAGCACTTTCTCTAATGAACCATTCATGTAACTCAGTATCTTTATGGGTATAAAACAGGATGCACTCTGATGGTTTTCCATCTCTACCTGCGCGCCCAATTTCTTGACAGTATTCCTCCAATGTTCCAGTCACTGTCCAATGGATTATAAAACGGATATCCGGTTTATCTATTCCCATACCGAATGCATTCGTTGCAGCAACGATGTTCAACCCGTTTGTGCTATCGTCAAAGAATGCTTCCTGTATATGTTTGCGTTCAGTTGCCTCTCTGCCAGCATGGTAAAAATCAGCGGAACACCCTTGTTCCTGAAGGAAGTTTGCAATCTCTTCCGTCTCTCTGCGGCGACCTGCATATATGATACCTTTGCCTGCAAATGAAGATACATACTGTTTTAGGAGTTCGTATTTCTGTTCCTCTCTGTCTTTTCCTTCAATCGCATTAACTTTGAGTCTTAAATTGGAACGTTCTATTCCGCCGACAAGCACCTCAGGTTCTGTGATTTTCAAGACACGTAACACATCATCCCGAATGTCTGGTGGAGCAGTCGCTGTGAATAACGCAATAGACTTAGGGAACAGTGAGTCAATTGCGTTACAAATAGACAGATATGCTGGACGGAAGTCGTGTCCCCATTGAGAAATACAGTGTGCTTCATCAATCACGAACAGTGAAATAAGAGAAGTGTTTAATAGGTCTAAGAACCTTCTACTACGTAGTCTTTCAGGTGAAACATAGATGAGTTTGACGTCCCCATTCTGAATACGACTCATTTCCTTACGATTCTCATCCCAAGATTGCATACTATTGATAAGAGAAACGTGCTTTATACCTTGTTGCCTTAAAGTATCAACCTGATCTTTCATTAAGGATATTAAAGGTGAAACTACTACGGTTAAACCCGGTAACATCAGTGCAGGTAGTTGGTAACATAGCGACTTACCGTGTCCGGTTGGATATACAGCAAAGACATCTTCACCGTTGAGGATTGTCTCAATTATCTCACGTTGACCGTCCCGAAAATCCTTGTATTGGAAATACTTCTCTAATTCAGTTAATAGTTTATCGTCCTCCACTTCAGTTTGTGTAGTATCCGCATCCGTATCAAGCGCGGTGGCATTATTGAGTATACTATCAACCTCACTTAATAAATTCTGTAGATTACGCATTTACAACATGTCCGTTTGTTTGAAGGACTAAGATGGTTCGATTAAGAAAAAAAACGAAACCTGAAAATATGAAAAATGGCTGCCACACCATCCTTCCAACTTACAGTTTTTCCTTCATCATAGTCTCTACCTCGGTAACTGATCGGCACGTCAACAATTTTACACTTTCGTTTTGCCAGTTTTGCTGTTATTTCTGGTTCAAAACCGAACCTATCTGAAGTCAGTGATATGTCTTTCAATATATCTGATTTCATCACCTTGTAGCAGGTTTCCATGTCTGTGATTTTTGTGCCGTTCACAAGATTTGAGAGAAAGGTTAGGAATCTATTTGCGAGGTAACTTCTTAATAAACCTTCCTGTCTACCTTCCATAAAACGCGATCCATACACGACATCTGCAGTTTCATTTAGAATTGGCTCAAGTAATTTTGGATAGTCTTGGGGGTCATATTCTAAATCCGCATCTTGAATCAGCGTAATATCACCCGTTATGTGTTCAAAACCGGTTCTTAGAGTCGCTCCCTTACCGCGATTGATCTCGTGATAGAATATTTTAGCATCATTTTCGTCTGAATTTTGGAGTTTTTCCAATATCTCGCGAGTGCCATCAGTTGAACAATCATCAACCAAGATTAGTTCCTTTTCCAATCCGATTTCAACTGCCTCTATCTGTCTGAGAACTTCTTCTAAATGGTCTGCTTCATTGTAAATCGGAATCACTATGGATAGTGTCTGCGCCATCAACGTTTCGGGCAGGGGACACCGCAGCTTTAGCTCGGTGGAGAATACCCGCTCCTATCTATATTGAAAGTTTAGTTTTGTGAGGATGCGAAAACTCTCAGATTTCGCGCCTCTAACAATTCGCTTGCTACTTGCGATTTCACTAAGATTGATACCACCTCTTGTGTCGTATCCTGTCACACGTAGGAAACGGTGTTTGACGTGTTTCACAAGTGTGTTCTTGACAGTCCCCAAACACATCGTACCACCATACCTCGGTCTTTTGCCGCCTTTTTGCGGGTTCTGTCGGTGTAACTCACGCCTTCTAATCGGTATCGGTGAGATGCAGAATATATCCAGGTTGTCAGGAATACTATCACCACTAACGACATGATATGCTAAACACCACGAGTCAACACAGTGGGCATCAAAGGTTTCTGCTAACTTTTGAGACGATTTCTTGAGACCAAGTCTGTCTCTAATCTCTTTCGTTTCCCAGCCTTGTAACGTTAGCAGCTGCCAACACTTTTGAAGTTCACTATAAAACCATGATTTGCCCACTTCGAGAGGACTAAAAGATGTATTCCACTTCTTAGATTTTTTGATAGTCCGTGCCTTGATATCCTCCACACACACATGCGTGATCGGATACAACTTAGACAACCAATCAAGGATACGGAGTTTCCAATCCCACCTTGCGCGCGTGCCAGCAGGAACGCGTTCCTTGTTAGCAAGTCGGTTCGTCCTATTCTTCCGATTTGGACACTTACGAGAACGCCTTCCCTTGCGGAGTTCGCTTCTTTTCTCAACCTTCTTGCCAACATCTTTGTGAGCATCTGCTTGCACATTCAGATAGGTGTGAGACATGGATTTTACTGTGAAACCTTCCTTTTTAGAACCTGGATCCACACCGACTGCGATCTCTTGGGTATATTCTGATGTTTCGTAATTCAACCTGATACAGAATATGCCGTTTGACCAATAGGGTGTTGCTTTACCACCCTTGATTAGATGGCGTGCAACTGGCGGAGTGGTTGGCATCAATTGTTTGCCCTCTTTAGATTTTACTGGAACATACATCGTATGTAAAACTCCTTCTCAGGGTATATGTTGCCCCATCCAGATCAGGTATTCGTAGAGGAATCGGACTTGGGGAGCATCCGAAGCGTACTATGAGCTGCCACGCTCAGAATACCCGATATATTACTGTAGTGAAGATCTCAATCCTTGACAGGGAACGTGTGGCTATGCTATGTCAAAGCACCCACGCTTTAGCGGGGTGATCTTTACCCAGATCCTCCAGTTTGTGTATTGTTAGATTAAATCCTCGGATTATTGCTGAGGATAAACTAAGACACTGCCAATATAGAAAAGAATACACGATTTAGCGATAATATGCAAGTGTTTTTCCGCAAGCATCGGAATTTGACAATAGGATGTTTATATGATATGATAGAAGCCTTTCAACAATAGATGGGAGGGAAACATGACACTTATTTCTATGATTGAAGATTCGATTCAGACATATGCCAATAAACCCGCTTTAGCATATAAACAGAAAGGTGATACATATCAAGACATCTCTTATTCTGACTTCGGTGACTCTATTCAACAGTTCAGTAACGGCTTACGTTCTTTAGGTGTAGAAAAAGGCGATAGGATCGCAATCCTATCTGAGAATCGACCTGAATGGGCAATCTCAGACTTTGGTATTCTAAAAATAGGCGCGATTAATGTTCCGATGTTTTCAACACTTACTGCTGCGCAGGTTGGTTATATCCTGAACGATTCTGGTGCCAAGCTTATATGTGTCTCCACTGTAAAGCAGCTGGAAAAAGTTACCGCAATTCGTGACAATGTTGAAACCCTTGAAACGATTATCATCTATGATTCAACCGATGATGAATTACCCGATGGCGTTGTTAGTTTTAAGGATGTTTGCGATAGCGTGAAAGACGTAGATACAGAAGATGTCGATTCGGTAAGTGAAGATGACATTGCGACGATCATTTACACATCCGGTACTACAGGAAATCCCAAGGGTGTCATGTTAACGCATGCAAATTTCCTGTTCAATTACAATGCTTGTAAGTCACTCGTTGATGTCGGAGAAACTGATGTTTTATTATCTTTCCTACCGTTATCACATGTATTTGAAAGACTTGGTGGACATTATGTTCCACTGTTTTCTGGTGCAAAAATTGCTTATGCAGAAAGCACATTCACAGTAGCACAGAATATGCAAGAAGTATCTCCAACTGTAATGCTTAGTGTTCCTCGTTTATATGAAACAATGCATGACCGAGTATTACGCGCGGTTGAAGCGGGGTCATCACTCAAACAGAAGATATTTCATTGGGGTGTGGCTGTCGGCTCAAAAGTCAGCTCAAGTATTCAACAAGGACGAAGTCCATCTGTTCTGTTAGGTATGAAGCAAGGTATTGCTGACAAATTGGTTTTCGCTAAATTAAAGGCAGCCACAGGTGGAAATCTTAGGTTCTTCATATCCGGTGGTGCAGCATTACCACAGTCTATCGCTGAGTTTTTTCACGCAGCAGGAATACTAATATTGGAGGGATACGGACTTACCGAAACATCTCCTGTTATTAGTCTTAATTATCCTGAAAAATGGAAATTTGGCACAGTGGGTGTGCCTGTCCCCGGTATAGAAGTACAGATTGCAGAAGATGGGGAAATATTAACTCGGGGTCCGCACGTGATGAAGGGGTACTTCAATAATGATGAAGCAACAGCAGAAGTGATTGATACCGAGGGATGGTTTTATACAGGAGACATCGGCTTAATAGACGCAGATGGTTTCGTCAGAATAACAGATAGGAAGAAGAACATCATCGTCCTATCAAATGGGAAGAATGTCGCACCGCAACCGATAGAAAGTCAACTCATACAGAGTCCTTTCATCAACCAGATTATGTTAGTTGGGAATGAAAAGAAAAACGTCGCTGCTTTGATTGTTCCAAACTTTGATGCTCTAAAATCGTGGGGAACAGAGAACGGGTTAGATACATCAGATATTAGTGAGATGTTAAAAACGCGAGAGGTGCAGCAACTCATTCAGAAGGAAGTTCGGGAAAGGTTGACAGATTTTGCTGACTTTGAACAGGTCCGGAGATTCGCTTTACTTGAAAGAGAATTCTCTCAGGAGGAAGATGAAATGACCCCAACTCTGAAATTAAAACGTAACGTGATTATAGAAAAATTCTCAGATGAAATAGAGGGAATGTATCCAGAAGAATCGTCGTAACCTACAATATCCAACTATCAATCGGATCTGTAGACCTAACAATATGCATCCCCGCATCGGAGAAACCTGCAAAAGCAGCGTCAGCTGCATCAGTATAGTCTACAATATCGGGAACAACAACGGGTGATGTCAAATCTTCAACGAGATACACCTTTTCAGTTAAACTGGCATCAGTCTGTTGTATCTCATGTAAAAGATCACTGATTGTCCAAGCAACACAGTGGCTTTTTGCTTGTCCAGCAATAATCAGACGATCATAATCTAAAAGCATCTGAAGAAACGCATTATTCTTCTGTGCAATAGGTTTCCCGTTCTCATCATAAAGCACTTCAGGACGTAACACTGAGTAATTCTCTGTCAGTGGATTCTGTCCTTTTAGTTCGTAATGTGTCTGACTTTGTCTGGCAACTGTATGGAAAAAGCATGCCTCATCAACAGCGGAGACGACAGCATGTCCAATTCCTCCAAGCATGGCATGATAGGGCCATATTGTCAGTGGATACTTTCCATCAGCGGTGAGTGTTTTGACATAGTGATTGACATAAGTTTCTAACCAAGCTAATCTATCTGAATCACGATACAAGTTATCAGCGATAGCAGGATTTACACGCCATTTTCCTGCTTCAATATCTTCTTGGGTGATAAGTGTCTGTAGTGGTATTGGGTGTTTCCCCGCATCATCAATCCAGAATACCTCGTGGAATATCTGCATTGTGGTATGCGTATCTAATGTACACGCAATTTGAGTTATGTTCTGAAGATTGTGATAGATGAATTGACACAAACGGACGTTGTCTTCAACAGCACCATGACCTGACCTACCACCAACAAACAACTCATAGTCTGGAATACAGAAAGTATTCTGGACATCAATCAGCAGCAAGCAGGTTCTGATGTTATCCTCAGATGCAGGTGCAATTTTATATCTTTCTGACCATTCACGCGCAACTGTGAGATGTGATTGGTACGGTATTCTCCAAACTTTACCTACAGTTGTTTCATTGAAATGGTTAGGAATTGGCAGATGAATATTCTGATGGTTGATACGCATTTTCAATCTAAGGCTTTATCTATGTCTTACCAATAGAACAAGTTTCAGTTTTTACTATCTTTTGCTGTTCAATTGCCTCTAATTAGTGTATGCTTCATTGGTTTGCTTCAAGACTACGGGTAGTTATTCTATAATACGTCGCGTTTTCTTACAACAAAAAACGGTTCTAAACGTCTAATAGATAAGATAGTTCTTTAGGTCCAAATTATTTGTTAAATTATTTTTACAATTTAAAAATAT
>VXOP01000356.1 GCA_009839975.1 Candidatus Poribacteria bacterium | reverse complement strand
TTGGGTGAAGGTGTTCGTCTTGCTGATTGGAACGATATCCTTGCATACATTGAAGCAGGTGGTTCAGTAGATGAATTCATTGAAGCTCTAAAGATACCGCTTGAGTATGTCCACCCGGACGATATGGATCCTGTCCCGAATACCGCCTATCGTATATCAATGAATGGAGAACTGCATTGGAGCGGTGATCGCCACTTTTTCTTCGCAAGGCACGACCACAAATTACGTGGAGATTTCTTGGCACACGATGATATTGATGATTACCACTTGTCGTTAGGTTCATGGTTTGGTAAGGGTGGGTACGCGCTGCTCTTCGGAGATCCGGATAGTACTGTTGCACCCCCAGAACCAGAAATCAGAGAAATTGAGCAGGCTTCTGGCGGCTGAGGCTGAGGCTGAGGAGGCTAACACAGTGGCGGTGCCACTGTACATTTTCTCTGATACTTGTTTATAAATAAAAGGCAGTTACCGTTGTGTAAGATCTATACAAATACTGCAACTTACCCCAGGTTGGTAGGTGTGATTTCCTTATCGCACCTACCAACCTGGGAACATCACTATATTGACGCATAAGGTGCAATGTCCTTATCAATGCAGAATGCCGAATCCGTTTTCACCAAAACGGATTCGGCATTGATTCTACATAATAGGCGTAGACAGTCCTCTACATTGAAAAACTCCCAACAAAAACATTGTTCGTTGCCTCACCTTGCTGCCAATTAACAGGTAGGTGTATGTCCTTGTAACGGTAGATTTCAGATTTTCCGACAATTGGGTTTTGGACTTCTATCAGTGGTTCATACCATATCTGGTGTGGTTGGGTGCAATGTTCACACGGATAGCGATTAGCAGAGAGCTGCAAAACCTTTCCAACAGAAACATCATATTTCGTTCCATCTTTTGTATAAGCAATGGCTGCTGTTTGTGTGGTGACAACTGTACCAAGGACGTTTACCTGCTTTTTAGATAGCAGATCACTGATTGCTGCATGTTGTTCTGGTGTCGCTTTGCTATCAACATAGACAACACTTTTACGTGTCTTTGTATCAATAGCTAAATTGTCCTTTGCACTGACGACAGCAACAACGGTTAGACCGTCTAATTGAACATCATTCCAAATACCTTTACTGATGTTCCATACAAGGGTTGCTTCTTTGCCACCTTCTACATATTCTGATCCGTAATGACATGCCCCAACATAAACACTTGCTGACCGTGCCTCTATATACTCGCCTTGAATAGTCGGTATCTGTGTCGAAAACACAGACCCTGAAATCAGTATGACTGCCAACGCTGTGAATATAATTACCTGTTTCATTTCAATTCTCCTATGTATTTCAGCTTAGATTTTCCTAAAGAATGTTATGTGTCTCGTCCCATGTGTTTATTATACCACTCTAACGTTAATATTTCAAGAAAATAACATCTACTAGGGTGTGTAAAGTTTTTGTCACTGGATTCCCTCTGGCATGTAAATCTTTTCTAACCTTATGTGTCAATTTACAGGAATTAATTTGTTATGAGTATGTCTTTAGTCCCGTAGGGACGATATGTTTATAGAAAAACGTATGGTTACCCATCTTTTAGTCCCGTAGGGACGATATGTTTATGAATTACCTTACTTTGCACATATCGTCCCTACCAAATCAACGCCAAATGCGCGTTTGGCATTTGTTGGGACTAAAGAACGGGTGTTCAATCCATGATCTATAAACATATCGTCCCTACGGGACTGAGGACACTAATAGTGAGGACACTAATAGTTCGGATTTATTTTCTATAAATTGACGACTATGGTGACAAAATATTTACACACCCTATTGTTACTTGAATAGATGCCAACTTTCAGATATAATAAAGTGCTGTTAATAGAAAGATTGTATTAGGAGGAAGAGAATTGATAAGTGAAGCAATTCAGAAGGTTATTGATGGTTGCGATTTGGCTGAAAGTGAGATGATAGCTACTATGAACGACATCATGGAGGGTGAAACAACAGATGCTCAGATTGCTTGTTTTTTGACAGCACTACGTATCAAGGGAGAAACAGTAGAGGAGATAACTGGTGCAGCACGTGTCATGCGCGATAAAGCAACACCGATACCAACGCAGCAAACTTTTCTCGTTGATACGTGTAGCACGGGAGGCACAGGTCTGCACTCGTTCAATATATCTACGACATCTGCATTTGTCGTTGCGGGTGCTGGTGTTTCTGTCGCTAAACACGGAAACAGAGGGGTTACACGGCTAAGTGGTAGTGCAAATGTTCTAACGGCTTTAGGTGTCAACATAGAAATTACACCTGAACAGGTTGGAGAGTGTATTGATAAGGTGGGGATCGGATTTATGTACGCACCTATGTTACATAGTGCAATGAAATATGCAATCGGACCCCGTAGAGAAATTGGTATCCGAACGATTTTCAACGCTATTGGACCCTTGACGAATCCTGCCGGCGCGCAAGCACAGGTACTGGGTGTCTATTCAGAAGAACTGACTGAGGTGCATGCAAATGTGCTTAAGAATCTTGGCACTCAACATGCGTTCGTCGTCCACGGGCATGACGGTTTAGATGAAATTACCACGACGACAACAACCCGGGTTTCTGAACTCGTTAATGGTGAAGTGAAAACCTATACGTTTGATCCGACAACACTCGGTATTCCAAAGACAACAGAAGCGTCGCTACAGGGTGGAACACCGGAAGTAAATGCTGGGATAACCAAAAGCATCCTTAGCGGAGATAAGGGTCCAAAAAGAGATATAGTATTACTAAACGCTGCTGCCGCAATCGTTGCTGGTGGTAAGGCAGACAACTTTGAACAAGGTTTAGAAATTGCTGCACATTCTATAGATTCTGGTCAGGCTATGGAAAAACTTGAAGGATTAAAATCGGTATCGAATCAATGATCTTAGACACAATTGTTGCACATAAACGGAAGGAACTATTAGATGAACAGGATCAAATATCTCTCTCCGAACTAAAATCCAAACTTACAGATGTTCCACCAACACAGGATTTTTTTAGTGCCATCACAAATCCTAATTCCATCAATCTGATTGCTGAAGTTAAGAAAAAATCTCCCAGTAAAGGTATCATTAGATCAGACTTTGATCCTGTACAGATTGCAAATACATATCAAGAAAATGGTGCTGCAGCCATATCCGTGTTAACAGATAAACATTTCTTTGATGGCAATCTAAGTTACCTATCCTCAATACGTGAAGCAGTAAATCTTCCGTTACTCAGAAAAGACTTCACAATACATCCATATCATATCTTTCAGGCACGTGTCGCTGGAGCAGATGCTGTCCTGTTGATAGTTGCTGTGCTAACGTCTGAGCAACTCAAAGAGTACATAGAGATTGCTGAATCACTTTCATTGGCGTCACTTGTTGAGGTGCATACAGAGGAAGAATTGGAGATTGCGCTGGATGCGGATGCTGCTATCATTGGTATCAACAATAGGGATCTACGTACATTCAATACGACCCTTGATACAACTTTCAAGTTGCTTGAACTTATTCCTGAGGATAAAGTAGTCGTTAGTGAAAGTGGGATCTATACGCGTGATGACGTTGAGGCTTTATGGGAAGTGGGTGTCAATGCTATTCTGGTAGGGGAATCGTTGATGCGGAGTCCGGATATTGGAGAAAAAGTTCGGGAACTGATAGGATAGACCATCTTAGGCTTCTTGCTACATAGAAATGATCTCAATACCGTGTCGTTTTAGGAGTGCAGTGGTGACCCCATCACCGGAGATAAGTGTTCCTGAAAAAGTCCCATCATATATCTTTCCACATCCACAGGAAGGACTTTTTGCTTTGAGGATGACACATTTTACACCTTGTGCTTGTACCAATTCCAATGCTTGTTGTGCGCCTTTTAGAAATTCTGCTGTCTTATCGTGACCGTCTGCAGTCAATACTTTAGCCTTCCCGTCTAAGACATCATATCCATCGCCGCCGACGATCTCAACTGGAGGTCGTGGTGTTGGCAGACCACCTGCTTCTTCAGGACAGATAGGTATGAGATCGTGAGTCCGACTCTTTTCAACCGCATCTTTATTCTTGCTATTTCCACCATCGAATCTACAGTTGACACCAAGTAGGCATGCACTTACCGCTACTTTCATTCTTTTTCTTCCCATACTTTGACTGCTTTCGCAATTCTTTCTGTTTCACCGGTTTTGAGATGGAGATAGTTTGCCTCAAGCTTCTCCAGAATAGTTTGCAGTAGGATTCTGCGTGAAACTTCGATCTTGTCATCACTTGATGCAGCAATTGACACTGACGTTGCTTTCTGTCTCAGTTTCTTGGGTAATTCAGATTGAGTTGTGTTGACATTAACGCCGAAGCCTAAGACGAAAAAAGGGACGTGATTGCTGTCATATTGCATCTCAGTAAGAACCCCCGCAACTTTCTTGCGTGATATTCTTACATCATTTGGATGTTTGATACGCGCTGCAAGACCCGTAAGTTCATTTATCGCTTGTGCAATAGATAGCGCACCGATTAGATTCGGTAGATGTACTTTGTCATGCTTAAGTCTATGTCTGAAGATGACTGATGCAAGTATACATTTACCTTTTGGTGCTTCCCATGTTCTTCCGTATCGTCCACGACCTGCCGTTTGATGTTCGGCAATAATCAATGTCCCTTCTTTAACTGCTTGTAGTTTCCCATGCTTTTTTGCGCAGTCGTTTGTTGATGTGATTTCTGAATAATATACAATATGTGGCTTACCGATGATCTCTGTTTTCAGACCTTTACGAATAGCGTTAATATTGAGCAAGTTAATCACCAACGAAATGCGGGCGAGAAGACCTCGCCCCTACGGAATACGGACACATATTGTTCCATGAGATACTATTTTCCACCAAGTTTCTTCAGGTGTTTCTCTGCCTCCAGCTTCCACTGTTCCGGTGGATCCAATTTAAGGAATTTCTTCCATTGTGCTTTAGCCAGTTCGAATCTTTCAGTATATTCATACATCAGAGCGAGGTTAAAATTAGCTGTTAGATTGCTGGACTCCAGTTGTAATGCACGCTCAAACTGTTCGGATGCTGCACCCAATCTGTCCATACTGTATAAGACATTTGCATACACGATAATGGTATTGACATGTTTGTTGTTTAGCGCGAGTGCCTTTTCCAAGGTTGCTTTTGCTTTATTGAGTTCCATCTCAGAATTATAGTAGAGATCTCCGAGACGTTGGTAAGCAGTTGTTGCTTTGTCATCTATCGCTATCTCTTTTTCATAGAGTTGTATCGCTTTTTTCCAATCTTTTTCGCGTTCTGCTAGTTTACCAAGCTCGGTGTGAACACCTTTATATTTTGGGTTCAACTGAATGACCTTCTGAAAGTTTTCCTCTGCCAGTTCGAAATCATCTATCCATACTTGTAACGTTCCCATTTGAAAGTATGCATCAACGTAATCAGGTTTTAGCATGACAACCTGTTTAAAATCCTCTACTATCTGAGCACTTAGATAGAGTTCCTCTCCTATCCGTTTATAGCGATTCGTGATCATTGCACGTTTAAAGTAAGCGTCAACAAAACCAGGTTTCAGCGCAATTGTGTCAGTATATGCTTTCACTGCCATTGCAGCATGTTTGTGATAATTTTCCAGTGATGCTGCTTTCTCATCAAGTAGCAGCGCATAATTGTAGTGCCATTCAAAATGTTCTGGATCATGTGCGTTTGCTAATCCGTAGTGATGCAGTGCTTGCTGTAGATTCTCTTCCTTGTTCTCCTCAGGTCCTTTCTTGAAACGTTTTTCAAATATAGTGGCGAGTTTGTGATGTATAACTGGATGATTCGGTTCAAGTACTAACGCAGGTTGATAAACACGGATCATATTATCTTCGTCTTGTCGTTTTTCATAGATACCACCGAGACGGAAGAACGGTTCAGGATTGTCAGGATTTAATTCAATCGTTTTCTCAAAATAGACGATTGCCTTGTTGATATCTTCTCTGTTCTGATACATCAACCCAATCTGATATTGTGCTTTGACATTGTCTGGTTCAATCCGAACAGTTTCGAGTAATGAAGATAGGGCAGCATCAGACTGATTCAGAGCCAGGTACGCGAGTGCCGAATTGTAATGCGCTTGTGCATCGTTTGCGTTCAATGCGATGACCCGCTTCAGGGTATCTATTACCAACTGATGGGATTCCTGCTCTTGATAGATATCCACCATCTTGTAAAGCACATCTGTGCGATCGGCATCTAATTCGAGAGTTTTTTCATAATATATGAGTGCGTTATCTTTATCATCTTTCGCATCGTAGGATTGTCCCAACAGATATGTCGCATCAAAGTCTTTTGGATAAAGGATGAGATGAATGCTTAAAGGTTCAATTGCGCCTTCATAGTTTTCTGCTTCATAAGCACTCTTACCTTCATTCTTGAAGCGATTGGCTAATGTAGGATTCAGTTCAAGGGCGCGCTGATAGTTCTTTGATGCATTCGTCAAATCGTTTTGTTTACGATAAAGATCACCTAATTTTAGGTAGGTATCATTAAAATGTCCTTCTGGAAGTTCCATTTCTAAATAGCCAGGGGCTGCTTCAACGATCTCAAGTGTTTTATTATAGTGTTCTATAGCCTTTTCCGGATTTCCAGAATCTGCTTCAATCTTACCCATGTAGAAATGAGAACGTGGGTCATCGGGTAGGACAACCATCGCTTTTTCCAGAATGACACGTGCTTCAGCAACCCCAACCTTACCAGTGAAATGTGGCCGCAATGCATCAAAGAAACTGTCCTTGAGTGTCGGATCAAATTCGATTGCTTTTTTATAGTGGACAACTGCGGTATCAGTGTCCCCTTGAGCGTATAGTTCATCTGCTACAGCGAGGTGTGCGGGTCCGTAGTTGGGATCTATTTCAAGCGTCCGATGATACAACTGAATAGCACCATCAGGATTGTCAGCCTCAGAAAAAATAACTGCCAACTCAAATATATCTGTTGCAGTATACGGCTGATATTCAGCGGATTTCTGATATTCCATCAACGCGTCCTCAAAAAAACCTTCCATTGCCAGCACTTGTCCAAGTTTGATATAAGCGGGTGCGAACTTTCGGTTATTCTGAATAGCGCGTTCAAAAGTCTCCCGTGCCATATTCAAGTTTCCTTGATCAAGGTGTACCAGACCTATACCGTATACGGGGTATACCCACTTGGGATTTATCGCTTGGGCAGTTTCAAAAGAGTTGAGTGCTTCATCATGTTTTCCTTTTTTGATCTGAATTTCACCAATGTAGTAATACGCAGGATAGTATTTAGGATTTAATGAGAGGCTGGTTTGAAATTTAGTGAGTGCTTCGTCATATTTCTGCTGTCTCTGATAAATTGCTCCGAGACTGTAATGTGCCCAAAACATAGAAGGATCAAGTGTAATTGCAGTTTTGAAATTAGTTTCAGCATTCTCTATTGCTTCTCGGTCCTCTTTCTCTTCTGTCAATGCATAAGCATATCCTAAAGCATAAATGAAAGCTGCGTCGTCTGTCCGATTAACTTTTTCCGATTCGTATAGTTGTATAAGTTCAGCAAGGTGTCCCTTTCCACGCCAATCAGTGATGAAATCACGATGTCTATTAACCCAATCATTCTTAGCAGACAGAACTTTTTCAAATCCTTTTTTCATATCCTGTTCCCAATCCTCTTGGGAAACGGAAGTCATAACAGTAGCGACTAATGCTATATAGATTATGAAGAGTGCGGTTATTCTTTTCATTGTTTTCTCCTCTTGTCTTCCATATTTCTGTATTAGAGTTTGATTATGTATAAGAAAGGATTTCCTTGATTCTTTCTTGTGTTGGCATTGATGGTGTTGCACCAAGTGTTGTTACTGCGGCTGCGCCCGCAGCGTTAGCGAATTTCACTGCTTCAATCAACGGTTTATCTTCTGCAAGTGTAGTTGCCAATGCACCACTGAATGCATCTCCCGCTCCTGTTGTGTCTACGACTTCAACTGCAATTGCGGGTATGTGGGTTGTTTGTGATTGTGTATATATCAATACACCCTGTTCCCCAAGCGTCAGCACGACAGCAGAGATCCCATCGGATGCAATCTGAGATTGTAATGCTTTAGCAGCTGCAATCCTCTCTTCTGGTGTGCTAACAGCACGTCCAGACAACACACCTGCTTCCACTTCGTTAGGTTTCAGGATATCCACCTGAGATAGTAGAGTTGCTGGCAGCGGACGTGCGGGTGCAGGATCAAGGATAACTATTGTCTCATTCGCTTTAGCAATCTCTATTGCGTGTTCTGAAGTATCAATAGGTGTCTCTAATTGTAACAGTAAAACATCTGCTTCTGCAATGCTATTTTTAGCGACATCTATATCCGCGGGTGTCAAACGCATATTTGCGCGCGGTACTACGATGATGCTGTTTTTACCATCTGGTTCAACGATTATCGTTGCGACCCCAGTGCCAGCTTCAGCATCGGTCTTAACAAATTCAGTGTTGATATTTTCAGCATCTATTGCGGATTGGAGTATATCAGCGAACGGGTCATCCCCTATTTTTGCGATGAGTGTAACATCTGCTCCCAGACGTGCTGCTGCTGCGGCTTGATTGAAACCTTTCCCGCCGGTGAAGATGTCAAATGCGTTTCCGATGAGTGTTTCACCTTTGATAGGCATCCGTTCCGCGCGTAAGACGAGGTCAACATTTGCACTGCCAACGACGGTGACTTTTGGATGGAGCATCCGTATTTCAATCCTTTACCTTCCCCTATAGTTTTTATTGATTATACTTGATGGGAGAGTGGTTTGTCAAGTTGAGTTTTTTGGATGGATGTTGCGTTTCTGCGACCGATTTTGTCTGAATCTCGGATTACGCGGAAGACACGGAAGGCGCGGAAGGGTGTTTTTGGGCGGGTTCCTGAATTTGTCTGAACCAGGATTTTCAGGATTATAGGATTTTCAGGTTGGCTATAAGAATTTGACATATTAGACCGATACATGCTATTATTCTATCCAAAATCCATAAGAGGAACTAACAGATGAAACAGCAGAGACCCAACCGTTCATTTTTCAAGGGAAAACATGTAAAATCCATGATTATATGGTATCTGATCCTTCTCGGAGGAATCATCGTCTTAGCATGGAAAATGAAAGATATCGTCTCACTTTTTTAAGGTCTGACCCAAATTTTCACAATTCAGAGGAGAAATATAAAAAATGTCTATGTCTAATCCGTTTCGGCAATGGAATATTATACGACACATCGCAATATTGGTTATCATACTGGTTGGATTGATGGTATTCTGGCAATGTCAACCAAGCAAACAATCAGACGATCAACTCGTCATCATATCACCACATCCGGATGGTATTAAAGAGGTATTCGGCAGCAGTTTTAAGGCGTGGTATGAGGAACAGACAGGTAAAACAGTGGAAGTCAATTGGAGGGATGCTGGCGGAACATCTACCAATTATAAGTTGATCACAACAGAATTTGATCGTCTGCCTGATGGTATTGAACATGACATCTTCTTTGGCGGTGGAACGGATAGCTACCTCAGATTGGCAGAATTGGATCTATTGACTCCCTATAAGCTTCCAGAGGAACAACTTAAACTGATACCCCAAACTTATGAAGGTATACCGGTATATGATGCACAATATCGTTGGTATGGAGCAGTGTTGTCCAGTTTCGGTATCATGTATAACGACCAAGTGCGGCAGATAAAGAATCTTCCTATACCTTCAAAATGGGAGGACTTAGGCAACATTGCACTGATCGACGAAATCGGGGCTGCTGATCCAAGAGAAAGCGGTAGTGCTCACATGATGTATGAGATAATTCTCCAAACACACGGATGGGAGAATGGGTTTGCACTCCTGACGAAATTGGGTGGGAATGTCAAGAAATTCTCTGCTGGGGCAAACGTCATACCGAGAGATGTTGCGGATGGAGAGGTGGTCTACGGATTGGCAATTGACTTCTATGCATATAGTCAAATTGCTGCTGTAGGAGAGGACAAAATCAAATATGTTTTACCGACTGATGGCATTGTGGTCAATCCGGATTCAATTGCTATACTGAAAGGTGCGCCAAATATGGAGGTAGCGAAAAAGTTCATTACGTTTGTTTTATCCAAGAAAGCACAGAAACTCTGGATGCTTCCTGAAGATGACCCCGAAGGTCCGAATTGGGAGGGTGGACTCAATCGCGCAAGTGTCATTGAAGAACTCTATGATGAATTGGGGGAAAGGTCTATTGTAACCAATCCCTTCAAATTACCGGATGATGTTGAACCCTTCCCTTATGATGCTGAAAAAGGAAGCAAACGATGGGATATTGTGAATGATCTGTTCGGTGTGCTGATCATAGATTCACATAAGGATCTTGTTGATGCTTGGACTGCAATCAGCAATACTGATGATCCTGAGAAACGCGAAGCAGCAATTGCAGCACTTGTTCAGATGCCAATCACGGAGGATGAAGCATTGACGATGGCCGAGAAAGAATGGGACAATGCAGTTTATCGAAATGAGAAGATTAAGGAATGGGGTCGATTTGCAGAGGATAAGTTCAAGAAAGTCAAAGACATTATAGAATAAGTTATTTCAAGATCGGGCGGGGAAACCCCGCCCCTACGATATGGTATAATGGAGATAAATTGGCATAATAATTGCAAATAGAACTGTGTCATTCAAGAATGACACTGAACATTACAAAAACCAATACACACGATAAATACTACTGTAATAGGTGTTCAACGTGTTTTATATCAGAAAACGGCAGTTGAAATGTGGAAACAGAATTAGAAAAAAGAACACATAATTTTCATTTTCAGAGAACTTGGAGTAAATAAAATGAAAACCCTAAAGAAAATATACCTCACAATGACGATCTTTCTATTTACAATAACAAACTTCAATTTGGGTTATGCCGAAGTGCCTGATGGTATGGTTCTGGTACCTGCGGGTGATGGACTTGAAGCTTTCTATATGGATAAGTATGAGGTCACAAATAGACAATTTAAGGCGTTCTTGGATGCCAATCCGCTATGGCAACAGGACAAAGCACTCATCTCTCTGGTTGGGGATTCATATCTCTCTGGTTGGAAAAACAATATGTATCCGAAAGGTCGAGCTGATCATCCTGTGTGTGGTATGAGTTGGTTCGCTGCAAAAGCGTATGCGGAATGGGTAGGTAAGGATTTACCTACACAAGCACAATGGGAACGCGCAGCACGCGGTCTAATCAAGAAGAAGTATCCATGGGGTAATGACGATCCTAAGAACAGAGCAAACTTCGGTAGATACACCGAAAGAGTTAGTTTTCGTATTCCACCAACAAAAAAAGTTGGCAGCTATCAACCAAATGATTTCGGTTTATACGATATGATCGGTAATGTTGATGAATGGTGTTTAGATAGGTTAGATGCAAACGATATACACGGAAGATATCATAGAACACGCGGGGGTTCCTGGTTTGAGGAAGCAGATGAGTTGGACATAGCAACCGTAAGTCAACATCCCGCTGCTGATGGTATAGGTACTCTCGGATTTCGATGCGTCTCAAAGGTCAATGGAGAGAACAGTGTCAACCTTGTTTCGGATATGTCATATTGGCTGTATGAACAGATACTTGGTGGCTATGACAGTGCCATATACAGTGTCTCTAAAGGCTTTAAACCGAAACGTGAACTTGAGTATGCATTTGATGACACAGTAAAATATTATACAGGACAAAATCGGTCTTTTGAGCATGAACTCATTCGCGTGTATCGTGAAGTCAAAACTGAACAATTTCCCGATGTACAGACAGAGGATATCCGTATTGACCGTGAGTTCACTCTCCTACTATGGGTGATTTACCTTGAAGTCCATTTCGAGCATTTTGAGAAGAGTGAACATGATCAATTGCAATTATTCAAGAAGAGCATTATAGAAAAAAGTAAGGAAGGTTTGATAGCAGAGGATGGAAACAATTGGCAGTAAATGGAAAGAATGGAAGTTTTGATAGGTGGGAATCGGTCAGAATTATAGTGAAATTCAGAAACGGGCGAGGTGACCTCGACTACGAACGGGCGAGGTGACCTCGCCCCTACGTTGGGTGGTCTTCGTCATCGTTGTATGGGGTGAAACGTCTCATTCCCATTTTAAGAGGCTTCCATCTCTATTGATACAAACGAGTTTTTCTGAATCACTGTCTCTGTCTTGTATGAACGCTAATTTCCAGACAAAACCGTCCTGAATTGGTAAAGTATGCATGAGGCCTCTGGCGGTGACATTCCAAAGCCGAATGTGGGGGTCTCTTCCACCACTGGCAAGCATTTCTGCATTATCTGAAAATGCTAATGCATAGACAGAATCAGCATGCGCTGTCAAAGTAGCTAGCAGACGTTGATCACTCATGTCCCATAAGCGAACGGTAGTATCGGAACCACCACTGGCAAGGAATTGACCATCCAAAGTTAGTGCAAGAGATAAGACTAAACCGTCATGTGCAGCAAATGATGCTTGTTGTCGACCTGTTTCAATTTCAAAGACACGTATCTTTCCATCCACGCCACCACTGACGAGGGTATCTCCATCATCTGAATACCGCAGTGTTCTGATGCGTGAAGGTTCAGTACCAGAACTACTGAGCAGCCGGACAGTCTCCTCGTTCCAGGCTGTCAAAGGAACACCATCAGGAGAAGATGCTAAGGCTGTTGCAAGGTTTGACGTATCACCTGCGACTGTTGCGATCTCGTTTCCGTTGTTCGTATCCCATAGTCTGAGCGTATTGTCTTCACTTGCACTTGCGATAGAGGTGTTGTCGGGTGCAAATGCCAAAGCGCGTATGCGATCTGCATGTCCTGCAAGCATTGCTATCTGTTCGTTACTGTCCAGATCATAGACCCATATACGTCCTTCACCACTACCAGCGAGTTTTGTTCCGTCAGGTGATAAGGCAATCTCAGTGATCTGTTTTCGGTCAAGTCTTTCTTTAAATTTGGGTGTTAATTCAGATCTTTCATAGTTCTGGAAACGTTCATTTGTATTCATTGTTTTTTGCCTATTATCTATCAAGTGGTTAGGTATAGCATTTTCTCAATTATATCAGTTTCTTGATAGATAAACAATGAAATTTATAGGAGTATTTAGTTTTAAGATTCTCCAGTTGGATCCTATTACCTATAGTTATATCGTAGGGGCGGGGTTCCCCCGCCCGTTAGACGATCTTACACTAAGTAGCGTCCTTTATCTTGTGAACTACTGATGGTCAATCAATGTCTCCAATCGGGCGGGGAAACCCCGCCCCTACGATAACTATTGTGAAAAACTACTGCAGAAATATCGAAAACCAAATAACCCTGTGAAATTTACTGATCCTTAACTGCAGTGGATACACTATTCTCAATAGTACTCCGCACTAAACTTGCATCATTGAATAGATGCTGTGACAGATCGTATTGACTGAAATTGACTTGATTCGCATACTCTGATGAACTTAGGGACGTCTCAATCTTCTCTCCCGTTTTATCATCTTGAATGCTGTCTGATGGTTTAGAGTCCTGTTTTTTCTTATCGTCCGGCATACATGCAATTACGGTTATCACTACCTCACCTGATTGTTCTAACTCCTCTTTATAAGCCATCCCAAACATACACTCTCCAGTTTCTGATTTATCAAGGAGAATAGTCATGGCTTCGTCGAATTCATGCACATCAAAATTTGGGGGTGCTGCAACACTAATGATTACTTTCAAGGCATCAGCGATTCTGTTTCCTGAGAGTAAAGGTGAGGACATCGCGTTCTGTGCTGCGATCGTTGCTCTGTTTTCACCACTTGCTTTTCCAATACTCATCTGTATATTCGCTTGTTCGCGCACAAATTCCTTTATGTCATCTAAGGAGACGTTTACTTCACCATGACATATTGTCATATCCGTAATAGCACAGATTCCTTGTATCAAGATTTCATTGCTTTCTTTCAATACATCTTGTAAAGATACATGATTGTTGATTATCTCTAATACTTGCTCGTTAGGTATTGTGACCACTGCGTCTGCTCTCTGTGATGCGGTATTGTGCAGTTCCTGCAACCCTATTTCTGCACTTTCATCCCGTTTTTTGCCCTCAGCATGAAATGGTCTTGTTACAACACAGATGGTCAATGCTTCTTGTTCCCGTGCGAGCGATGCGACAACGGGTGCCACACTGGTGCCTGTCCCACCCCCCAATCCAGCAGTTACGATAACAACCTGTGCATCTTCAACGATTGATCGTAGTTGATCCATGCTTTCTGCAGCTGCCTGTCTTCCAAGTGCCAGGTTACCATGTGTGCTATCTCCATGCGTCGTGTTTTCGCCGATTTGCAGTTGCATTGCCCCTGTGCATGTTTTCAACGTTTCTTTATCAGTATCAATAGCGTAGAATGCGATGTCAGCACTTTCAGGTTCTAACATTGTTTTAACGACTTTACATCCAGCACCACCCACTCCGATGATTCTAACGCTTGATTGGGTTTTCTCTGTGATTATATTTCCAGTAGACACTGTTTTCCTCCTAATTGGTTTAGTTTTGACTTCAAACTCTTTTCGCAGAACATTTCTCACTTTACTTAGTTTTGTCTTCACTGTTCCAGTTGGTAAATTTAGTTCATCCGCAATATCAGTGATAGTCCACTGTTCAAGGTAGTACTTAATTCCAACATTCCTTATACTCTGTGGAAGATGCTGAACTGCTTCTCTCGCATCTTCCAGTATTCTGTCATCATTGAAACGTTTTTCAGCTTCTCTATCTATCTGTAGAGCCAAATCTTCATAATTGAGTAGAATTTCGTTCTGATGAGACTTCCCTCTTGCGTAGTATCTTTTGCATGCTGTGAACGCTACTCTTCGTAACCATCCTGCAAAACTCTCTGCGTTTCGCAAACCGATGATGTTTTCCCAAACAACCATCCAGATATCCATAAGTATTTCTTCTGCATCTCGGTGTTGTCTGGCGTTTTCGTTAATGATACTCCAGCTTAATGGATTATAACGGGACATGAGTTCTTTGAAAGCTGCTTCATCACGTGCTTGAACAAGACGGACTAAATCTACGTCTTTCTGATCACATATAGAGATAGATTCGTAATGCATATTAAATTCCTCGGAATAACACAAGAATTGTATTCAGCAGTAAAGAGGGAAGAATTAACGCGTTTGGTTTAAGAAAATGTGAGAAAATAGGGTTTAATTTTACGGTATAGTCATCATTTCCTTGATAACATATCAAATCCGACGGCTGCGACGAGAACAGTGCCGGTTATGATGTCCTGCCATGAAGGTCCCATGTTTGCCATACTCATGCCATTGCTGAGACTTGCCATAACAAATGCCCCTAAGATTGCACCGAAGATTGTTCCGCGTCCCCCCATGAGACTTGCACCACCGATGACACATGCTGCAATTGCTTCTAACTCAAGCAGTCGTCCTGCTTCAGGTCCAGCACTCCCCAAACGCGCTGTCATAACGATACCAGCAATTGCCATTAAGGCTCCCATGACAGCAAAGACTCGTAATGTAATCCCTTTAACATTAATTCCAGATAAATAGGCTGCGTCTGAATTGCCACCGACTGCATACACATATCTCCCAAAACGGGAATAGTTTGCAATGAAATGAACTATGAATGCTAAACCGAACATGATGCAAGCAAGCACAGGTATACCTTTGTAGGAATTGATACGCAACACAAAAGCGATAATAATGAACCATATTAGAATACTTATCAGAATATAGTGAAGTTCTGTCTTGAGAGATCTTAGTTCAGTTGTTTTCTGAAGTTGTCTAATATACACTAACACAAAAACGGTGATGCAGAACAACAGGAGATAGATACCAAATGCTTTCGGTATATATACAGTTCCAATCGCCTTTAACCAGTTATCGTGTAATGCTATAGTCTCACCTTTTGTTACTGCTAACATCAAACCTCTGTAAACCAAGAAACCACCCAGCGTAACAATAAACGCTGGTATGCGTAGATATCCAACAAGATACCCTTGTATAACGCCAATAAATGCACCTAAACAGATGACGATAATGAGGGTTGTAATAACTGGCAGGTTCCACCAAACATGGAGTATTGCGGTGACAGCACCAAGCAATCCTGCACCATACCCGACTGAAAGGTCTATATTTGCTGAGATGATGACCAGAGCCATACCGATAGCGAGAATTGCAGTAACAGCAGCTTGGCGGGTAAGGTTGAATAGATTACGTCCAGAAAGGAATAAACCATCGGTTACAAGTGTAAAGATAACCCAAATACAGAATAATGCAAATACCATTGCATACATGCGTAAGTTTAGTTTTTTCATGTGTGTTGCTGTATTTGATAAGTCGTATCAACTTCGAATAGAGAAAAGAAGTTTCGTGAAGTCATCTCACCCACTGTTTCCACTGAAGTGTTCCTTAGTTCTGCGATCTTCTCTGCGACTGCGCGCACATAAGCAGGTTCGTTACGTTTCCCACGTCTGAATTGTGGCGTCAACCAAGGACAATCAGTTTCAATGAGTAACCTATCAATAGGCACTTCTTTCGCAACGAGTTGAATATCTGCAGCCTTTGGATAGGTGACAATCCCCCCGATTCCAATATGAAAACCGATATCAAGACTCTTTTGCATGCGTTCTACATCACCTGTGAAACAGTGCAGGACGCCGTGGAGTTTACCTTTTCGTTTTTCAAGAATAGGTAGTATATCATCGTAAGCATCGCGGTTATGTATTATGATAGGCATTCCCGTTTCTTCGGCAAGGTCTAATTGCTTTTCAAATACATTCTTTTGTGTATTTCGCGGAGAAAGGTCTCTGTAGTAATCAAGACCGATTTCACCCAGTGCAATCACTTTTGGATGACATAGTAGGTCGCGATAAGTAGAAAGCATCTCACTTGTGAAATCTACGGCATTGTGTGGATGCATTCCAACGGTGGCATATAGATGATCGTGTTTCTCTGCAAGTTCTACTGCCGCAAGACTCGTTTCCAGATTGATTCCGATGATGAGAATATGCGTAACACCCGCTTCAACTGCGCGTTGTAACATTTCTTCGCGATCGTGGTCAAATTGGGATACTTGAATATGTGTGTGCGAATCAATTAGCATGGTGTGTATTGTGGAAGAATTACATTAGGAAACTCTATACTGCTCCAATTTATCTTTGTCAAACATGATTCCGTGCCCTGGTCTGTCGGGTGGAGAAAAATGTCCGTCTTTTAGTTCCAATGTTTCGCTCAGGACAGGATCAAGGGATGGGATGAACTCTACAAAAAGAGAATGCTGAACCGCTGCTGACAGATGGACATGTAAATCCATAAGAAAATGCGGAGATACTGATAGTCCGAAACACTCGGCTGTATGTGCAACTTTCATCCATTCAGTTATTCCGCCTACGCGCACAGCATCCGGTTGTAAAATGTCTGCTGCACCTTGTGCAATATACTCCTGAAACACATATTTGTTATAGATCGTCTCTCCAATAGCAATTGGGATAGTCGTCTTCTGACGTAGGTCAACATGGCTGTCGACATCATCTGCTTCTATCGGTTCTTCAAACCAGAAGATATCTGCTTCCTCAATGCGACAAGCGAGTTGCGTAGCTTCACGAGCATTCCACTTCATATTTGCATCTATCATAAGGTACGGTTCCTGTCCAATTGCTTTTCTAACGGCAAAGATACGTGAGACATCTTCGTGAAGATTATCTCTGCCTACTTTTATCTTTATTCCTTTGTATCCGTGTTCCACATAT
This sequence comes from Candidatus Poribacteria bacterium, assembly GCA_009839975.1. Classification (GTDB taxonomy): domain Bacteria; phylum Poribacteria; class WGA-4E; order WGA-4E; family WGA-3G; genus MSPOR6. The sequence goes on along the minus strand of VXOP01000356.1, from coordinate 1,960 downwards.
TGAACAGATTGTCTGACTAGTTCATCTTCTGTCAGATGTAACCATCCCCCATCGGTATTGTATACAGGTACAGTTTCCTTTGCGCCGCCGAGGAGTTTATAGAGTGGTAAGTTGGCACGTTTTGCCATGAGGTCCCAGAGTGCAATGTCAACGGCTGCGATCCCTAAGCCTACAATTCCACCTCTACCGACCCAATGTGTCTCCATCCACATACGATTCCAGATTCTCTCAATGTTAGATGCGTCTTCATCATATAAGATTGGTGTGAGATAAGCATCTATCACTTGTCTGATAGCTTCTCCGCCCTTTCCAATTGTATATGAGAATCCTGTACCGACAACGCCATCATCATCTTCAATTTCAATGAATGGAAATTCCATTGAAACAAAGGCTTGAATGGCATCAGTCCGTTTGACTTGAGGCGGTATGTCATAAAGTGTTGTTCGGACATCTCTAATTTTCACTACTATTCTGCATACCTTTCAATCGTCTCACGGGCGGGGAAACCCCGCCCCTACGATAGTTGGGGAGAACCTGTCCCGCTAAACGAGCGAGAAACCCGCCCCTACGAGTGTAATTTATTGATCATTGCCTTGAGATTCTCAATGCAGATTCGGGATGCTTCTTCACCTGCTTCTGAGAATGCTTGTCCTCCGGGTCTATTTAGGAGATCATCGTCGATTTTAAGGGTAGGTCTCCAGTGTGTTTCAAGGCAAAGATGTCCTTCATATCCATCATCAACAAAGGCTTGCAGCTGACCTTGCCAGTCAATTATGCCGTCTCCGACAGGAACAGATTCCATCTCATTTGTATCGGCATTTGGTGCAGCATCTTTCAAATGTGCATGTATCATTGTCGGTTTCATCTGGTTGTATGCATCAGGAAAAGGTGTAACGCCATGTGTTGCATGTGCCTCATTTGCTGGGTCCCATATACCGCGGATGTTTGGAGAGTCTATTTCCTCTATGAATTTCGCTGTTAGTTGTGCTGTACTCAGCGATGTTGTGGATTCATTTTCCATCCCAAGTATAATACCTTCACCGTCAATTATTTTTCGGGGTTCATCATAGGATGCTATGATTTCGTCCCATCGCTCTTCTGTTTTTCCTGTGTCCCAAAACACAAATGTGCGGATAAGGTTTGTGTTGAACGCTTTGGCAGTGCGGATACATCCTTTCAGTATGTCAAGATGTTCTTTGCGTTCATTCTGATTATCCATATCACATTTGAAGAAGGGTGATGCGATACCGATTATTTCAATATCTGAACCGTCCAAAAGACGTTTCATTTCATCTATATCCGTATCCGTGAGTTGGTGTGGTTGTTTGTCCCATACAGAGCGAATTTCCATGGAATCCAGATTGTGTTCTTTTACGAAATTGACGACTGTTGCGAAGTCTTGAGATACTTCGTCCCCTATTACTCCGACTTTAAACATATAGATCTATCTCCTTAACTATGATGTGCCATATTAACATAACAGCGTATCACAATTGGGTTTAAAATGCAAGGGGTTGTTCGGCATATCGTTCCAAGCTAAACCTTGTCAGAATATCTCCAATACCATCTTGGATACCGCGTGCTGTTGCTGCGGACCCGACGTAATGACTGATCAATATACCGAAGGCTATGACTTTACCATCCGCAGTTCGGGTGTATCCTGCAAGGGCAGATACGCCGCTGAGGGTCCCTGTTTTTGCGCGCAATACCTTCTCTGCATACAAACCTTGCATCCGATTTCGTAGGGTGCCATCAACGCCAGCAATTGGTAAAGAAGCGGTGAATTCTGGCATCAACTCAAAATTGTTATACATATAAACAAGTAGTTTTGTCAAGAGTTCTGTGTTGAGCAAATTGTATCGAGATAGACCTGAGCCGTCAACGAATCTATATGTATTCTGTCCGTCCGTTATTTCATCTAAGAATTCACCGATTGCTTCTCTTCCTTTCTGCCAGGTAC
>VXOP01000399.1 GCA_009839975.1 Candidatus Poribacteria bacterium | reverse complement strand
CTCCCAATGTGGATATGCGTTACCTATCTATGGGTATGACAGGTGATTTTGAAGTAGCAATCGAAGAAGGTGCAAACCTTGTTAGGATAGGTCGCGCAATTTTTGCATAAATAAAATAAAAAATGACCATTCTGTATAATACTGATCGCTGTGGATTAAGGTTTTGCATCCCAAGTTTTATAGGAGATAAATGGTGTTAGACGACCTAAAATTGGGCGTAATTGGCGTTGGGAAAATGGGTGGAATTATCGTTCGCAGAATTGTAGATTCTACCTTAACACCTCAACAGATATGGATTACTGATATAGACACTGACTTGGTAACGCAACTATGTAGTGAACTAAAAGTGAATTCTACAAAAGGGGCTGCCCCCAATATAGAAGAACTCTTAGATAACACAGATGTAGTTCTTTGTGCGGTTCCGCCTGTGGCTGTTCCAAAAATCCTTCCGCAAGTCGCTAAGAGTCTTACACCTACACAATGGATCGTTAGTATAGCTGCTGGTGTTACGACAAAAACATTAGAATCGTATTGTGTAAATGTACCGCCTATTGTGCGTGTCATGCCGAATATCGCAGCATCTGTTGGAGAAGCGATCTCAGTATTAACTGCAGGTTCCGCTGCAAACGAGAAACATATCAACATTGCTCAGGCGTTATTTAGGAGTTGTGGTACTACATTAGTCTTGGCGGAACGTCATCTAAATGCTGTCACAGGACTCAGTGGGAGTGGACCGGCTTATGTCGCGCTATTCATAGAGGCGTTAGCAGATGCAGGTGTGCATGTTGGCTTACCTCGGCAGGAGTCACAGACGTTGGCAATCCATACAGTGTTAGGTACAGCGACAATGCTTTCAGAATCGCTGGAACATCCAGCAATTTTGAAAAATCGTGTTACGACTCCTGGGGGTACAACCGCCGCAGGTCTTCATGAACTTGAGAACGGTGGTTTACGAGCAACACTTGCAAAAGCAATAATCGCTGCAACAGAACGCGCGAGACAACTTGATTCCGATAAATGAAAAGGTATAAAACTTTAATGGATGCTATTGCGTATTTTCTCAGTCGGTTGATTGAAATTTATGTTTTTATTGTCATTGCAAATGTGTTCCTATCTTGGATAGTGTTAGCCTCAAGGAATCTAACCATCCATAAGATTTATACGTTAACCAGTCAACTAGTTGATCCGCTACTACAACCTATCCGAAATATAATCAGACCTATAACTGGGAACCTTGGAATTGATTTTTCACCAATGGTATTAATCTTTCTGCTGATAATCTTAGAGAATTTACTGATTCCGTGAGTGTTATGTATTATCCCATCCTACAAATTAAACATGAATATAATCCGTTCTTTTCAATAATCCAATAGTTAGTGTTATATGAATAAGACAAAGAAGACATCTTCAAAAAGGACTAAAGGAAGTCCTAAAAAAGAAAAACCCACAGTAGAATCACTTCAAGAAAAACGAGATAGTTCAAGTGAATCGGAAATACGCAACCTGTGGAAAGCGCAGAAGGTCTACGCATTTAATGAGAAAACTTCTGAGTTGCCAACCTATGTCATAAGAGAGATGCCGACACCCGTTGATTCCTTAAATGTTGATACGGTTCGGCGAAAAATATATCAGGATATATTCTTAAAAACTGAAATAATGCGGGGACACACAGTAGCTTATACGCCTCTTTGGGAAACATTCCCATTTAGTGTGGAAGCACACATAATCAAAGAGAATATCTCATCTGCTGCTAACATCATCAATTTTAGAAGACAGTGTAGACAAATCTACAGTAATCGGCTCAAAAAGCAGCAGCAAAAACTCATAAATCTCGGTATCTTTGCTGATTGGTCATCTTCTGAAAGAACGATGGAATCACGTCACGAAACGAAACTATTTAGTTTCTTTGATAGACTACGAGACTCAAAATACCTGAAGGACGAACTACGTTTGAGCCATTGGTGTTCAAACTGTTTTTCACCATTAGAAACAGGAAAAACAGCAATACCTCTAACGAAAAGTATTGCATTTACTTATGTGAAGTTTCCATTCAGTAGCGGTTTTGAGGAATTCGGCACTGATGTCTATTTTGCTGTGCATCTACCCATATCACAATTATGGGAAATCGCGGGTACAATAGCAATCGGTATCTATGAAAAAGTTCCTTTCTGGTTGACAGAATATGAAAAGCAATACATCATTTTCTCTGAACCACAACTAAAAAAATTCGCACATCCCAATTCGAAACGTAAAGATCTCCCTGAACCCATCGCAAAATTAAATCTTTCAAAACTACGAGATTGCAGCCTAACACATCCGCTTTTTTCTTTAACAGACCTAAAATTCTTCATTATACCTGAGTCGGTCCACGATTCTCTTGAAGAGCAATCTGAAAAAAATGAAATGTTATCAGGCATCATCCCGTTGAATCCAGCACACCACTCGCTAAGTTATACTATATGTAAAACTATGCCTGAGATCGGAAATTTCATAAATGAACAATTTGTTTCATCTTCTTCAATAATTCCAATCTTTGATGAGACCGGTAGGTTCACAGAGGAAACTGATATACTGTGTGGCTTAAATCTGGTCAATGCAATTCAATTTATCTCCGATGAGTTAGAAGCACGGGAATGTTTGATTAATGCAAGAAACGAAAAAAAACAGCAGCTTCACTGTGAACATTGCAACAATACATCGGTTTCACGTCCCTATCGCCATTGGTTTTTCTCAAATACGTCATCTAATATTTTAGAGGAAATTCCAAATTCACAAGATTATTGGGATCATTATCCTGAAGATATACAAACCCCTATTCAAAATGAGATACGTAATATCAATGATATGTCCATATCCTCACAACGTCAATGGGGAGTCCCTCTTCCTGTGCTGCGATGCGATAACTGCAATGACCTAATTACAGATAAGAAGATCCTTAGAGCCGTCCGTAGTTCAATTCGTCGCGGCTCTGAACACTGGTTCAGATTGAGTGTAGAGGAATTATTGCCTTCAGATACAGTCTGTCTCAACTGTCATTCAAAAGACTTTAGAAAAGAATCAACATATATTGAAAGCGATTTCTCAAACCTACTTCAAACACTCGACAGTTCTGACTTTAAAACACCGATAATGTATGCTTCAAAAAATGTTATATTCTCACCAAAAGCAACATTTCTAAAATGGTTGGGAGAATTAAGTATCCTCGCAGCTGCAATGCAATTAAGTCGTCCCTCTAAAGAAAGCCAACCCTTCAAGCATATTATGTTACATCATATTGCGGAACATGTTTGGGAAACTGAGGTGCTTGAAGAATACATACAAGAATATCCAGCAGATGTAATACGACATGTCTCAATACTACCCGATATTCATGAAGTGCCGATTAAAGGAAATGGAAAACAACAATTAGAAGCGTTAATTAAAGAGTATTACAACAAATACGAACAACTTAAAGAGGCGTTGTATCAAGCTGTTAATTTCCTAAATGACTTGAAAAAAAGAACAGGAGCAGATAAGCATAGAACACTTGCTGATGAAAATGACGGAACCAGTGCCTTACTTGAACAGGATAAGCTGGCAATCTCAGTAACCACAGAACGTATTCAGCAGATCGAGTCATCCTACGCAGTAAGTGATTACGCTAAGATATGGCAATTACTCTTTGATTTTTGCCAATCTGATCTCCTTTTTTATATTGACCTATCTAAAACCGAGATAACTGACGAAAATTTAGACTCTAAATATATCACTGTATCAAGTATGTTAACTGCTATTCTACAGAGACTTGCGCCACTACAGCCTTTCTTAGCTGAAGAGATACATGTAGAGACATATTCATCAAGTAGTATATTCAAAAATAGGTTGTTTGAATTTTCACATATAAACATTCAAGGAGACACGAAAAGCAGATGGGAATCCTTGAAGAAAACGCATCAGACCAAACACAAATAAGTAGGTATTTTTTAAAGTGATTTCTCTGTCTCAGTATGCCAAAAAGATGCCACCTTTAGTCATAGTTTCAATGCCGATGCTATTACTTGACGTAGTTTCCAAATGGATTATTCGGAAAAATATCAGTTTGGGAGACGGATTGGCAGTTATACCCGGATTTTTCAATATACGACACGATAGGAATACAGGTGCTGCTTTCGGTATTTTATCTGATCAGAGAACACTTTTAATTCTCATCACAATCGCAGCTTTAATCTTCATTTTCTGGTATTCATTCAGATTCCAGAATAGTAGATGGATGCAATGTGCACTCGGTTTTCTATTAGGCGGCGCAATTGGGAACTTCATTGACCGTATATTCTTAGGGTCGGTTGTGGATTTCTTGCAGTTTGGTATTGAAAGTAAAAGACTGTTTTGGCCTACTTTTAACGTCGCAGACGTCTCTGTGTGTATCGGGGCTGGCATGCTTATTGTATTTCTTTTTAAAGTGCAAAACAAAACATAAGCTCAATTTAAGGGAAAAATTCAATGTTTAATATTAACTCAACTTTACTTGCGCGTTATTTCGTTGTAATGGTACTGCCAACCATTATTTTGTTTGTTCCACCTGCTGAAGCACAACAACCAAGTTCCCCTCCATCCGAACACTCCCATGATGGTCATGAAGAGGAATATCACGAAAATGCTTTACGACGATTTGAAATAATAACCCTCAGTTCACTACCATTCACTGCAATTCACAGTTATTTAGGTGTACGTGTAGTTAGGATGGTTCAAGAGAATAAAATCGCACCCGTGTTGACACAGAAAAACTATAGAGTTATGGGAATAAGTGCAGTATCACTGTCGCTTTTTATTGGAATATGGGACTGGCTGCATACACGAAATGTAGATACATCAGAACCGAGTATACCTGAATGGAAACCATCAACACCGCCAACTGAGGAGGGAATTACACCAGAAGGACCTATTGCAATCATACCGAGTAATGCACAACATGTAATGATGAATAACGCCTCAACATTTATCGGACAACCTCATCTTATGCAGCAAAACTATCAATTGAATATTGGAGGAACAGGTCCGTCAGAAGGTCTTGTTATACCATTATTACAAATACGGTTCTAATAGCTCTGCTGTGTAGTTCCACAAATTGGCACACGAGTAAAATAATATATGCGTATTCTCTTTATGGGTACAAGCGAATTTGCCATTCCAGCATTGGAACAACTTGTGACCCACAATTACGATATCATCGGCGTAGTGACACAACCTGACCGACCCAGTGGAAGAGGTAAAAGATTAAGTCCATCTCCAGTAAAGAAAATTGCATTAGCAAACAACTTAAAGATATATCAACCAGAAAAAGTTAGAGATCCCGACTTTGTAAAAATACTAAACGAATTAGTTTTAGATGTGATCGTTGTTGCAGCGTTTGGACAACTTTTGCCACAATCGGTGTTAGATATTCCACCGTGCGGCGTCATAAACTTGCATCCGTCCCTTCTACCAAAATACAGAGGTGCAGCCCCTATTCAGTGGGCACTCATCAATGGAGAAAAAGAGACAGGTATTTCGCTCATGCTATTGGATGCGGGTGAAGACACAGGTGATATAATCTGTAAGGAACGCATACCCATAAAATCAGATGATACCGCCGAAACGTTACACGAGGCTTTAGCTAACATTGGTGCAAAACTGCTCATAGAAACACTCAGTGAATTACCTAAAGGCAAACTGCCTAAAGCAGAACCACAAGATAACGCTAAAGCAACACATGCACCACGTTTAACAAAAGAAATTGGACACATTAATTGGCACGAAGACGCCATCACCATCTTTAACCTAATTAGAGGTACAGCCGGTTGGCCCGGGGCATATACCTATTTTCGTAATAATGTAAGACTTAAGATCACTGAATCGCTACCCCATGAAAGCGATAAGATAAGTAGCAACCCATTAATGTCTGGAAAACCAGGAACTATTATAGTAAACGCAGATCGCGAAATGTATGTCATAACGGGTGAAGGTGAACTTCAGATAATCCAGGTACAACCAGCAACAAAGAGGGTTATGAATGCAAACGATTTCGTGAACGGCTATCAGATAAAAACAGGTGATTGTTTTTTAAGCAAGTAATTCAGGGATGCCATGAATAAATTAAATATAACATTGTGGGGCATGGTAAAGGTTGCCATTTACTGTTCAATTGTAATGGGAATTATAGGAACTTTGGTCCTATTAGTTATTATTCCTCAATGGGTAAAGGCACCAGAGCTATTAGTTCCCAACCTTGTAGGCAAATCTTTTTATAATGCAGTCTCAACACTCAAAAACGCAGGTCTGAAAGCAAATGATATAGTAGAACAAAAAAGCAGTACTGAACCGGAAGGGAATGTCATTGAGCAGGACCCACCAGCAAATTCCAGCATCAAAATACACCAGAATGTAAAACTAACAGTAAGCATTGGGGAGGACCTAATTGTTGTGCCATCTGTCATCGGAAAAGCGTGGGACGCAGCACGAGAAACGCTTGATGCTGCTGGTTTCCGAACAGACACAATGGCAAGAGTACACTCGTCAAACTATTTACCTGACACTGTCATCGCGCAAAGTCCAACTGAAGGAAGTCAAAAGAGCCGTCACACCTCCGTCAATCTGCTGGTAAGTCTTGGAAGAAAACCACAATATATACAATTGGATGATTTTCAAGACCAACCTGTCAGTAGCGTGTATCCATTACTCAAAGCTTACGGTCTGAATGTTGAAATCGTAAATAGTCCACACCCTACAATCAAACAGGGGAGAATCATTTCACATCCAAGACTCGTTCAAAGTGGGGATTTCATCAGACTAAAAGTTAGCGGTAAACGTGAAGATACGGGAAACAGCGGTAGACGGTTGAAACACAAACACAACGTTACGAATGAAGGTGAAAAATCTCTTGAAATCAGAATTGTCATAGTTGATGACTATGGTGAACGGGAAGTCGTAAAAGGTTCTTATGCTCCTGGTACTTCAATTGATCTGGAGAAACGCAGAGTGAAAGTGTTTGGTCGGGTACTTGTAATTGTATTTGAAAATGGTAAAAAAGTGTATGAACGTCATTATCAATAGGATATTCCGAACATAAGCGTTATCTAAACACGGGATATAGTAAACATTGTAAAAAAATGTCCAAACCGAGAATCGCACCCTCTTTATTAGCAGCAGACTTCAGTCGCTTCGGAGACGAAGTGCAACGCGTTGTTAATGCTGGAGCAGACCTACTCCATTTTGATATAATGGATGGTGAATTCGTACCAAACTTCGGTATTAGTCCATTAATGATCGCTGCTGTTCGAGGTAAAACTGATGTTCCTTTTGATGTGCATATTATGGTAACGCACCCACTCAGGTATATTGACTCTTTAGTTGAAGCAGGCGCGGATATGATTACATTTCATGTCGAAAGTCATGATGAACCTTACGCAGTAATTTCAGCTATTAAAGCACACGACATAAAAGTAGGAATAGCATTTTCCCCCAATACACCAACAGATACAGTGATACCATACTTATCAGATATTGACCTTGTATTACCCATGAGTGTTGAACCGGGTTTAGGTGGACAGCAGTTCATAGAAAATACGCTGGCGAAAATCGAAACATTATCTCAGGTAAAACATGATCTTAGGCAAAAACGCAAATACCCGTTAGATATTTCTGTTGATGGTGGCGTTACAATTGAAACCGCACCTGCAGCAGTACAGCTCGGCGTAACAATACTTGTAGCAGGGACAGCAATATTTAAAAGTCAACAACCAGAAACCGTTATTGAAAACTTACGAAATGCATAGTTCATAAGTCTACGTAATTGTCACATTCAAATTGATGCACACGTTTTATGTTCCTTCTATAAGACCTAACGCAGATACAGTTGAAATAAGTGACCTTGAACATCACCATCTCAGAAATGTCTTACGTTTGAAAAAAAACGACATAATCCAAATTATTGATGGGAAAGGTGGCGTTTATAGTGCAAAAGTTAACAGAATTAGTGTAGAATCAACAACAACACAGATCACAGAACAAACATATTACCCAAAAAAGACGCCAGTCCTCATGCTTTTTCAAGGAATACCAAAAAATGATAAAATGGAGTTGATCCTTCAAAAAACAACTGAACTCGGTGTATCACAGATTGTGCCGATGATCACCGAAAGGACCTTGCAGAAACCGAGTGAGAAACGTCTTAAACGTTGGAACCGCATCGTTATTTCAGCAACAAAACAGTGTAAAAGCCTCTGGTTGCCTGAACTACAGCAAGTTAGAGATTTTGATGCTTGTATCAACACTATTGCTACTGAAACATTATCTCTAATTCTATGGGAAAAGGAGAAAAAACATCATATCAGTAACGTGTTCAAATCTAATGCCAACCCAGAATCTTTAGCACTTTTCGTTGGTCCAGAAGGCGGTTTTACAGAGAATGAAGTAAATGATGCTGTAAATAAAGGATGTATCCCTGTATCAATCGGATCAAACACGTTAAGAACAGAAACCGCTGCAATTGCAGCTACTGCCATCGTAGCATATCAATACCGACGATAAAACAATGAAAACAGCAAAACTTATCACAATGGGATGTAAAGTTAATCAATACGATTCGCAGTCAATGCGGGAAATTCTAATCCATAACGGATTTGAGATCGTTGATGAAGCACAACCTGCAGACCTATATCTCATAAACACGTGCACAGTTACGAACACGGCTGATCAAAAGGCCAGACAAGTGGTCCGCCGCGCAATTAAACAGAACCCACATGCAGATGTCTTGGTTACGGGATGTTATGCTGAAAGTGATCGTAAGACAATAGAACAGATTCCAGGCGTAAGATTCGTTTTTGGGAACAGGGAAAAAGCGGAATTTCAGACCTATCTTGATAAACTGCAGGATGAAACGCCGCTCCAGATTAAACCTGTCCAGCACGATGCCATTCGTGAACATGCGCGTTTTAGCAGTGGTGTAAGCGATGCCGGCAAACGTACACGCGCACTCATCAAAGTCCAAGATGGATGTAGTGCATTCTGCACATACTGTATCATACCTTATGTTCGCGGAAGAATGACAAGCCGTCCTCTACAAGACATTGTTGATGAAGCACATCGCATTGCGGATAGCGGTATCAAAGAGGTCGTCATTACAGGTGTACATCTGGGTGCTTACGGTCAAGATACGGGTAGAGACAAGGATATCGCTGATATATTAGAACAGATACACAACATTGATGGTATTGAACGGATTCGGTTTAGTTCTATAGAACCGATGTATTTTCCAGATATTCTCTCAGAAAGAATGTCGGCTCTATCAAAGTGTATGCCACATTTCCACTTGCCGATACAATCAGGGTCCGACAATGTCCTACGTAAAATGCGAAGGCGTTACACGACTACACAGTTTGCTACGCTCGTTGAAACACTCCGTGATCGTTTCACAGAAGATATCGGTATCACTACGGATATTATGGTCGGATTTCCGGGTGAAACGGATGATAACTTTCAAGAATCTTTGGAATTCGTTGAAACAATCGGATTCAATCAACTTCATGTCTTTCGTTATTCTCCTCGCAAGGGAACCCCTGCGGCAACTTATCCAAACCAAGTTTCCCCTCACATTTCCGCACAAAGAAGTCGTGCAATGATCGAATTAGGGGAACAACTAAGCATAACGTTCCGAAAGAAAATGCTTGGAAAAAAGATGAAAGTCCTCATAGAAGAAAGTCGGGAGCCAGCTAATATAAAACATGGCAGAAACCTACTTTCTGGATATACAGAAAATTACCTAAGAGTACTCGTTGATGTACCAGATACGGCAATAAATCACATTCTACAGGTAGAGTTAACATCTTATGATAACGATTTTATCTACGGAAAATGTTAAGAAGTTTCTATATATGGACATTTAGGTCTATCTATTCTCAAATAATAATCACACTATTTTGGAGGATACAATTTGTCAAAACTAAAAATTGTGCTCATGTTACTCATATTGCTCATTACTGTGTCAGGCTGTGAGAGGATTACGGATACCGTAATAACAGAGACCAAACAACCAGATGACCAACCCCTCACTGTAATGACCTACAATGTCTATGTTGGTAGCAGTCCTGATCTGTTATTGAGTGTGCAAGAACTATTACAAGTTCCCACTGCAGCTGCAAAGACGTATGACAACGTGATTGCAGCAGACTTCCCAAGTCGTGCTATCGGTATTGCAAAATCTATAAAAGAACACAATCCACATGTCATCGGATTGCAAGAGATCTCTCTAATCCGTCGTCAAAGTCCAGGGGACTTTATTCCAGATAATCCAATGCAAGCTGAAGAAGTTGTCTTGGATTATCTCCAAATCCTCATGGATGCGCTTGCATCTGAAGGTTTAGACTACAAAGTCGCAGCACAAGTTGCAAATTTAGACATCGAAATGCCGATGTTCGCTGAAACAGGTCTTGACGATATAAGATTGACTGACTATGATGTCATACTTGCTCGTAGCGATGTTGAAATTACCCGACAGGTTAGTGTGAGTTATAAGAATTTATTAATAATTGAAATGCTTGGACTGGAAATCCTAAGAGGATATGCTGCTGTTGACGCAACAATAGCAGGGACTACATACCGTATCGTGAACACACATTTAGAAACATCTACGGAGGCAATCAGGGTAGCACAGACTCAGGAACTTGTGGATTTACTCTCAGAGGAAACCTTACCACTTATCTTGTTAGGAGATTTCAATACGAGAGCAACTGCGGGAACAGGATACAATATTATACTTGATGCTGGTTATGTTGACGTCTGGCAGATGGATTCTGAAGGAACTGGTAATACCTGTTGTCAAGATGACGATATCTTAAATGAGATCAGTGATCTCACTGTCCGGATTGATCAGATCTTTGTCCGTAACCTTAACCCTACTTCTGTTATAACACACACCGTAGGAGATAAACCTGAGGATAGGTTAGCATCTGGATTGTGGCCATCTGACCATGCGGGTGTAGTTGCACAGTTTGAATTCTAAACAGAATCCATAAGGAGAATGACAAGAAATAAACTAAGGAAAACCATGCAAGACTATCAACCTATCTCTCTTACCGAATTCTGTAATGTCAACGCAGAAATAATCGGTGCAAACACAACGACAAATACAGGACCACAAACATTCCACGGACTTCCCTTTCACATCTCTGAAGGTGAGAAGTGTTTCTTAGGTTTCGGTGAAGGTGTCAATACAGACCCCATCCAAATACCAGTGAATGCTTCTCCCAAACGGGTTATCTTCGTCCATAGACTTCTTGAATCCCAAATTCATGAAGGTGAACCAATTGGTAGACATATTGCTGATTATGTATTTCAATATGCTGATGGTGAAGCGGAAAGTGTACCGATACGCGAACGGTTTGAAACCGGTAGTGTGCCACAAGGATGGGGACAACAGACCTTCATCGCTATACCTGATACCAAAGAAAGTTTACATGCACGTCATGAAGGACCGTGGGGGGCTGCAGGAAATAGACAGACAGAAGCACTCCAGTGTGTGCCACGCAACTACTACTTGTGGATATGGAAGAATCCTAATCCCGATAAGGTAATTGACTATATAGAAATTCGTCCACAAGAGCGGAAGTTTATCATTGCAGCAATCACACTCGGTTACCTCGATGAAGACCCAATCCCACGACATCCGAACCGTGAAGTAAAAATCACACTCCCGCAAGCAGAAGATGCTGATAAATCTTTTGACATGGAAGTCAATGTTGACAGAGGCACCGCAACCTATCCGTATCCTTTGCCTGAGAACCCATCCGATGCTTTTCTTACAGACGATTTTAAGGGATGGGGAGAATTCCAAAACAACAAAAGTAGTCCTGCTTATACAGAGATTTCCGCAACACCATCCGCTACCGTTGACGTCATAAATCAAGGTGAGACACTTGGAAGCGTCAACTGGGGAGAACTCCAAGAAAAGGGTTCCGTCCAACCGAACGAACGCGTCAAAGTGGAAATCATTGACACGGGTAGAAATTGGGTACATACCACTGTTATAGATGAAGATACAAATAAACCTGTACCGTGTCGTGTCCATTTCCGTTCTCCGCATGGTGTACCGTATGCACCGCATGGACACCACGCGCATGTCAATTCAAACATGGGGACGTGGCACGTAGACATCGGTGGTGATGTACGGTTAGGACAGATTAGTTATGCCTATATTGATGGCACTTGTCAGGGATGGCTACCGCGCGGTGATGTTATTGTTGATGTTGCTCGCGGTTTTGAATATACACCTTTGCGAACAACCGTCAATATCAAACCGGGACAACGTGAGTTGACACTGAAGATAAAACGATGGTGTGATATGAACGCCGAACGTTATTTCAGTGGTGACACGCACGTGCACTTCCTGTCCACACAGGGAGCACATACCGAAGCACAAGGTGAAGACCTCGGTGTTGTTAATCTGCTGCTATCGCAATGGGGACATCTATTCACAAACACAGAGGAATTTATCGGAAGACCGACAACCTCTGCTGATGGAAGAAGCATCGTCTATGCAACGCAGGAGAACAGACAGCATGTGCTTGGACATCTTACGTTGCTTGGACTAAAGGAGCAGGTCTCTCCTTGGTGTTCGGATGGACCAGGTGAAGCAGAACTCGGAGGTAATCTGGAGGTCACGCTATCACATTGGGCGGATGCGTGTCATGAACAGGGTGGCACTGTTGTTCTGCCACATATTCCAAATCCGAACTGTGAACCGGCAACTCTCATCGCAACGGAACGGGTAGATGCCGTAGAATATCTAACCAATGCCATGTATGGACACATTGAATACTATCGCTATCTCAACTGTGGATATAAGTTACCGCTTGTGGGTGGTACCGATAAGATGACAGCAGATGTGCCTGTTGGTGTCTATCGCACGTATGTCAACATTCCGGAGAACGAAGAATTCAACTATGATAACTGGTGCAAATATATGAGTGCTGGAAATACGTTCCTGAGTGGCGGTCCAATGATTCGTCTCACCGTTGATGGTCAACCGATTGGGAGCACAATCAACTTACCAGGGAATGGTGGCACCGTTGAAGTTGAAGCCTCTGCAGATTCCATCTTTCCAATCCATACGTTGCAGATTGTGCAAGCAGGACAGGTCGTGGCATCTACAGAAGAAAGTGACGGGAAGCATCAGTTACGCTTGAAAGCAAATTTGAAGGTGGATAAACATTCGTGGATAGCAGCGCGCTGTGGCGGACCTAACTATGCACAAGCAGTGCCACATCACGATGGATGGCGACGCGGAATTATCGCACATACCTCTCCAGTATACATCGCTGTCGGGGGTGAGTGGTGGATGTTTGATCCTGAAACGGCAAACTATATGCTAACCCTTATTGAAGGTGGGTTATCGTATATTCAACAATCCGCGCGGCACTATGAACCCGGAACGACAACACACCATCACGGTGAAGATGACCATATAGCATATCTGTCTCGTCCATTCCAAGAGGCAAAAGAGGCAATTCATCGGAGAATGCATAAATTGGGTATTCCGCATTAGTATACCCCAAACCCGGTAGGTGCGATTTCCTTATCGCACCGAACCCTACGCGGAACCTCCCGATAAACCTTATTGGGCAAAACCGGTGCGATAAGGATATCACACCCGCCAAATGCCAAACGCGCATTTGGCGTTGATTCACCGGCCTGGGAAAAATCGGTTTTTATCCTTTCAATTACTTAATCTTCCTGCAGAGAAAGAACCTGATTTGCGGGAACTTGCTGAACGATCCGTGTAGATCCGCTCACCCATAGTATCTCAATTTTATCGACCGCATTATGTTTGCCAATTCCGAAATGGAGTTTAAGTTCCCGTTGTGAGAGGTATCCATCTCCACTCTGTACTTCGCGAATTTGAGATAAGTCTCCAGTCGTTATTTTTACACGCGTCCCCACTGCATCCGACGCACTTCTTGTAGCTTTCATTTTAATCTGTAGCCAGTTATTCCTGTTTCCACCATCGTTTCGTAATAGGCGTGGCGGTGTATTGGAATTGGTCACGAAAACATCAATATCTCCATCCAGATCGTAGTCAGCAAAAGTGGCACCACGGCTCACATCTTCAAAACCGAATCCTGGTCCTAAAGATTGGGATACCTCCGTAAACGTACCATTCTGTTTATTTTGAAAAAGTAGGTTGCGTTGTGCGTAAGTGCCCTCTAATCCGAGCTCCTTAAGATTGTCTTGCAAGTGTCCATTCGCAACAAACACATCTCCATAGCCATCATTATTGAAATCAACAAAAGCTGTTGCCCAACCGAGATAAGGATATGTAATAAGTGCTGTCTTTGTAATAGATGTTGCATCTGTAAAGAAACCATCACCGTCGTTTTGATAGAACGTATTTGTTTGATCAGCATAGTTCGTCACGGTTAGGTCAAGCCAGCCGTTGTTATCCCAATCCCCAAACGCTGTTCCCATACCATTTTCCGCTACACCGTATTCACTCAGCGCGACACCAATCATAAATCCTACTTCGGAGAACGTACCGTTTCCCAAATTGGTATAGAAGAAGTTTTCTGTTGAGTCGTTTGCTACATAGACGTCAGGATTACCGTCATTGTTATAGTCTCCCCAAACAACGCCTAAACCTTTACCGGTATCGTTATAGATACCTACTGACTTCGTAACATCCGTAAAAGTGCCATCACCGTTATTCCTGTAGAGTGTATCCGCTTGCGCTTGAAAGTTGTCCGGTTCACAATATGCCCGGATCCCTTTTTCCTTTATTCCACACCAGGGATTTTCATCAATGTTGTATTCAAGATAGTTCACGACATAGAGATCAATATTGCCATCTCTGTCATAATCCGCAAATGCACAACTCGTACTCCATCGTGGTTCAACAACGCCTGCTTTCTCCGTAACATCGGTAAAAGTGCCATCACCATTATTTTTATAGAGGCGATTTTTGCCATAGTTTGTCACATAAATATCCAAGTATCCATTGTTATCGTAGTCTCCTACTGCGCAGCCATGTCCATAACCTGTATCTCCGACCCCTGCTTTTAATGTTACATCAGTAAATGTACCGTCCCCGTTGTTTTCGTAAAGGGAATTGGTCGGTATTTCTGTAGTATGGTAACCGGGAAGTGGTGCTCCATTAACAAGATATAGATCTGGATCCCCATCCGCATCATAATCAAAAAAAGCTGCACCTGATCCGAGCATTTCCATACAGTATTTTTCCCCGCTACGTCCATCAACGTGTGTCCAGTGTATTCCTGCTTCACGTGTCACGTCAATAAATTGAATCTGAGTGTCTGAAATGGCAAGGAGAAGCAGCGAATGGAACACAAAAAACTGCACAGTCCACAGACACAAAAAACTCGGTGGTGGAAAACATCTATTTGTTCTGTAAATTCGTTTTTTCATCTGCCTTTATTTTTACCAATGTCTGTTGAAAAGATACGTTTTTCGGTTCCAATTTTATGGCAGTATTTATTGTATTGACTGCCTTCTGATGTTCCCCTGCGTAAAGATACGCTAAAGCAAGAGTATGCATATATTGGGGTCTTGGCAGTAATCGGACCGCTTTTTCAGCAAGGTCAACAATGTTTTGTGGTGTCATGTGATTATTTCCGTTGGGTTTAACTTCAAGATAGAGTCTTGCTAACCCGTTTAATGCATAATGTGCATTTACATCTAAGGTTAGGACTTCCAAATATGCATTAATTGCTTTGTCAATTTCCTCACGACGGTGATGAATTGCAGCGATGCCCGCCTTTGCTATTGCCAATGTAGCATCATACTTTAGTGCGGTGTTATATTCAAGGAATGCATCATTTAACCGTCCTTGTGTGTAATACACTGCCGCTAATCCTGCATGTAGGAGTGCTTGTTCGGGTGCAATTGCAATTCCTGCCAGGAATGCTTTTTCGGACTCTGGTAATTTTCGTGCCCGAAGATACAACTGCCCAAGTCTATAATGTGCATCTGTAAGTTTTGGATTTAGTCGTAACGCTTCTTGAAATGCGTTAATTGCTTGATCGTATTTCTGGTATTTTTGATATGTAAGTCCCAGTTTATAGTGTTTTTGCGGATTGGCCGGTTCGTTAAGGGTTGCGCGTTGACGGGTGTCAATCTCCTGAGCGATTCTGCTTAGACGGCGATATGTTTCCATTGCTTTTTTGCCTGCATCTATCTGTTTTAATCGGAACAACGTTTGTGCCAGATTGTAATATGCACCAATGTGGTCCGACTGTTGAGCAATGACCGATCGGAAAGTACGGGTAGCCCGTTCGTATTCCCGCTTCTTTATGAGGAGTAAACCGAGACTGAAACGGGCTGCGGTGAAGGAAGGATCATTCCGTACTGCATTCTCTAATAGGGGTAGTGCTTTATCAAGTTCACCTTGACGTAGATAGATCACCCCTAAATTACCATTCGCCATCGGAAGTTTAGGTTTTAAGTGTATCGCCTGTTTATAGTATTTAATGGCTTGGTCAATTTTGTCAATTGCTTCATAACACGATGCGAGATTGCTCATCGCTTCCGCAATGTTCGGTGATAGGTTTAGACTTTGATGATATATTTCTATTGATTCCTGAAATTGTTTATTCTGTTGGTACGCAGCGGCAAGTCCGAGCCAAACACCAACAACTTTCGGATATTTTCGTGTTAGGTTGCGATAGAGATCAATTGCTTGGTCAATGCGTGATGTTTTTGTATAGAGAAGCGCAAGGTTTGTTTCCGCTTGCATCAGATTTGGTGTAATTTGCAAGGCACGTTTAAGTGAAATTTCCGACTTGGTGAAGTCCTTGAGTTGTAGGTATATTGTCCCTACTGCTGCATGCGCTTTTGCAAAACCGGGATTATGTTCTACCGCAATTTGAAAATTCTGGAGTGCTCGTGTGTATTCGCCTTGCCGGATTTCCTGAATGCCACGTTGATAATAATCTTCTGGTGTTTGTGCTGTTGCAACCCAAGTCTTGCTACAAACGACAAGGCAGAAAAACAGAATATATACTATATGTTTTGGTAGCATGTGTATCCGTCCTCACTGATATCTGTTAGTTCTGATTATGAAATGCCTCGCTATTTGATAACTTTTGCATGCGATTGGAATGTGTTATTTTTGTTTTGAAACGTCCATTGCACAGCGAAAGCCGCGTATAAGTGAACCGGGATTACCACCGAATCGGTTCGCACATCGTGTGAAATCTAAGTTTTCTGCCCAACTGCCACCTTTCAAGACATGTCCATCTCCGGTTTCTGGTCCTTTAGGGTTCATATAGGGAGCAGAGTCATAATAGTCTTCCTTGTACCAGTCGGAAACCCATTCCCAGAGATTTCCAGCCATATCCAGTGCCCCGTAAGGACTTGCGCCTTGTGGGAACTGTCCGACAGGTGCGGTCAATTTATACCCATCTATAAGACCTGTGCCATCATTTCCGCTGAGTTTTGTTGGGTCCCACACATTTCCCCACGGCCAGATGCGTCCATCCGTACCGCGAGCAGCTTTTTCCCATTCTGCTTCAGTTGGCAGTCTTTTTCCTGCCCACTCAGCGTAAGCTGCAGCATCGGACCATTCCAGTACAACGGCTGGCTGGTCATCAATATTATGAGGGGGATAATCTAAGTATTGTTTGGGTTCGTAGCCGGTCTCTGTGAGGAACTGCTTGTATTGCAGGTTGGTAACCTCAAGTTGATCAATGTAGAAAGCATCCACATATACTGTGCGTTGTGGTCGTTCATTGTCGAATCGTGAGATATTTCTGAGAGGAAATATCTCTTTATAGAGTTCAATGTCAGCATCGCTGGTGCCCATCAGAAAATCGCCTGCAGGAACAAATACCATGACCGCACTATCTTTCTGTGTGGTAATGGTATTGGGTGATGGTTCAACGGTGTGTGTATCCATTCCCTCACGACATGCCGAAGCAAGTAGCAAGGGAATGGTTAATATTAGAATGAAACAGAATTGGTTATGTTTCATCAACCTTATTTAATTGTTTTCAGGTTACCCCATGTTGTGGATAGTTTTCCTTCCGGTTCAACAGGTGTAACGGTATTCATGAGCCAGATTATGATTTCGGCAGCGACTGCGCCTTTCGGTTCATCCCCCTGATTGGTTTGTATGGTAGGAATCAATCTGCCGAGGTCACCATCTCGTACAATAATCGGGTCTGCCCGTGTGCCAGCGTCGTTTTGTGCAAGTGATGCCTCTACTACCCAATTCCCCTCAAGTAGATCAGTGTGAAAGGGACGATCAGATTGGAAATCCGTTAGGCTTGGCGCAATTTCTTTCCCCTGTTCAGTGACAACCATGGGTGTATTGTCGTCCCACATGACCATGCCGGGTATATCCATCATATTCCGTATTCCACCTTCAGCGTTTCTGTTGCCTAAACCCCAGAACATCCAATCCGCGTGGTTCATGATAGCATCTCCATCGGTGGTTTCAATGAATGTCTCCGCGATAGAACCATCAGGTGCGGCGTTTCCTTGTGGATAGATTGTAGGTGGAAAATCACCGTAAAGTATACAGATGTCCAAGCCATTGTCATCTGTTACACCTTCCATCCATTCAGCTAAAGCGTCCATATCACCATCACTCTCGTACAAGGTATTTTTGATACCAGCCTCGTTCAGCATGTCAACACAGATTTGTGCTTGTTCGTCTGCTGCGTCTTTCGCAATCCACTGGGTAGTTCCGGTATAGATTACGACTTCACCTGCACCAAACGTTAGTGTTAGAGGCATTGCTAATAAAGCAATGGGTAAAATTAAGAGTAAACATTTTCGCATAATAGGTGTCTCCTATTTTTTTAGATTTCCCCAAAGTATAGGGAGTTTATTTATCGGTTCAACTGCTTGTGGCTCAGCTTTGATAGCCTCAAGATAGTAGTTTAGAATAATTTCAGCAATGACTTCACCTTTTGGGTCATCCCCTTGATTGGTTTGATGCACTTGAATGAGTCGTGCGTTCGTTTCCTTGTTCCGGACAATACAGGGGTCACAGAGAGATGCGCCATCTTTGTTACCTGTATTTGTTGCGAACGCTATTTCTATCTCCCAATCGGTTGCTGCCAAGTCGTTGATGTGGAAAGGACGGTCAGTCATAAAATCTTCAAGCGATGGGGTTAGGTCCTTACCTTCTGGTGTAACCATCATGGGTGTGTTGTCATCCCATTGGACGATGCCAGGGACATCCATCATATTGCGTAGTCCAGCCTCTGCATTTCTGTTTCCTAAACCCCAGAACATCCAGTCTGCACTGTTTGAGATTGTATTTCCGTCATCAAGGAATTCCTCGGCGATAGAACCGTCCGGTTGCGTATTGCCTTCTGGATAGATTTCTGGTGGTAAATCTCCGAACAGAACAATGATGTGGTGTCCATTTTGCTCTGTGTGTTGTTTTGTCCAATCTGCTATTTTATCAGCGGGATCATTCACAACCCGTCCAATTCCACTCTTACCTCTGATGTTATCCATTAGGATATTGGCCTCTGTTTGTGCAGCGGCTTGCGAAATCCATTGGACTGTCTCCGTATAGACAAAAACATCAACGTTAGCATCGGTTTGAGGTATACACATCATAAACATAGCGGCGAATATAACGCCACCAAGATAACAATTTCTCTTCATATCTAATATACCTTTATATGTTGAATGTAGCATCATTTTAACTTATCTGGATCAGAATTTCAACCTTATTGTTGATATTTAAATCCGAATTGTCCCATAATTATAACGTTTTTAACAATGTTTAAATTGTTGAAAACGTATATATTATGCCAAATTATCATTAATTTGTCACTTTAAAAATTCAAAATTTCAAGATGAAACTGTTTGCTATCTAAATTCTGTGTATGGTATAATAA
>VXOP01000245.1 GCA_009839975.1 Candidatus Poribacteria bacterium | reverse complement strand
GCCGCACTGAGTCCTAATAATACAGAGATCGTACAAAGGATTATCCCTATCCGCCATATCTGTTCTATAGGATAAGACTCGATCATCAGCATTTGTAAGTCGGTAATTTGACCGTATCCGCGTAGAACTATCATTGTCCATGGAAAGGAGAGAACCCATCCAATGATAACCGTTCGTTTAAATTCAGGTTTATCGCGTCCAAGTAAGTATGTTGCGGCAAGTAGTCCTAACCCACCTAATAACCATGTTCGCTTGAAAAAAATGAGATAGAAGATATTAAGGTTAAATTTGAGTGTTGCTGAGGTGTCTTCTCCTTCTTGAACAACATCTAAAGGTATAAGGAGCAAAAGAAGACCAACAGCTGCGATTGCGATTGCAATTTGCAGTACTCTACCTTTCCAAATCCCTGCACTGAGTCCTAAGAGTGTGAGTAAAGTACAAAAGACTATCCCTATCCGTCCTACCTGTTCTATAGGAAAAGGACCGATCATCAGAATTTGTAGGTTTGCGGGGATTACTCGCCAATCTGCTTGTGTAAAAACCCATATAAAAACCCATCTAAAAAAAAAGAAAAGAAACACAAGAGCTAAGCAGGTTAAAAGTGTGTTATACCAAGTACTAAAGAGGTTATCTCGTAACCATCTGACTAACCCTTTTGAGGTATCTGGAGGTTTAACTTCTTGTATTGATGTGTTATTTTCCACGCTTCTATCCTTTTTTATGTTTTAGTTCTTAGTCAAGTATGATTTGATGGCACTAAAAAATCGGGAATCGGAGTTCCCTCCTACAATATAAGAGATTCTGTAGGAGCGATCTCCGAATCGCGACCTACAATAGTATGTTGACTAAGCACTAATTTGAACTACCAAATCGGGTTATTCTACGGTTATACCAATTCATGAAAGCGGATGTTGTTAGGCTCATTATCAGATAGCATGTCATAATGATAGCAAAGATAGGGACAGATTGACCTGTATAACCTATTATTATTTTTCCGACCGCAAACAGATCAATGAAGGCGATGAAAATTCCAAGGCTTGAGTTTTTGGCAAGGTTCAGGTATTGACTGGTGAGCGGTGGCACAATTACCGGAATAGCTTGTGGTATGACAACTAAACGCAGGACTTGCGATTCCTTCAAACCGACAGATCTGGCAGCCTCCCGTTGTCCCTTTACGACTGATTGTATACCGGCTCTGACTACTTCTGCTATAAATGCGCTTGTATAGACAGTGAGACCGATTAAAAGTGCTGTAAATTCTGGTGTAAGATCCATCCCTCCGACGAAGTTAAATCCTTGTAACACAGGTCGTGACAATTCAAATGGTGTCTCTGGTGTTAGAAACCATCCTACAATAGCAACTATCAGAAACATAGGAACAGCAGTCCACTTCGCGCTAAAGATTAAATGAGAAACAAAGGAAGGACGGTCCGTCTGTTGAATTTCGGGAGACCGATAGAAATGACGAAATGCTGCAAAGCCGATAACGACAATAATTGTTAAGATGATACCTGAAATAGGATACCATAACCAGGTGTTAAATCCATCAGCGATTTCAACTGAGGGGAGGAAGACACCACGATGATTAATGAATATAGTATCAAAAAAGTTAATACTCTCCCTAACTTTAGGTAGTGCGAGAATTAACGGATACCAAAACAGGATCTGTAGTAGAAGTGGGGTGTTACGAAAGATTTCAACATAGACAGCTGCTGTTTTGTTGATGAGCCAGTTGCTGGAAAGACGAGCAATTCCGAGAAAAAAGCCGACAATCGTTGCACAAAATATCCCAATAATACTTACTCTTAGTGTGTTGACGATCCCAACCCAAAATGCTTTGAGTTTTGTATCTGAACGATCAAAACCAATTCCCTCATCTGTACCAAATCCTGCTTCATCCAGGAGGAAATCCCAACTAAGTTCTGTCCCTTGATCATCAAGTCCCTTTAGCATATTCGTGTAAAAAAACAGTGCTAACAGAATGATGCCGATAATGAAAAATATTTGGAAGAATACTTTCAGGACCCGGATATCTCGCCAGAACCGAGGATATCGCCAGAACAGAGTATATCGCCAGAATGGGGTTTTTGCTGAATTCTGTTGCATTATTATCCTATGATTTTATCTTTATTCATTCATTTGAGGGTTGCTGCTACCTGTGGATCTTGTGTATTGTGGATATGTCATTCATTTGTCTGAACCAAGATTTCCAGGATAAAATGTAAGAGTCTTATCCCAGTGAATGCCTAATGAAGATTAAGATTTTATTTCGGTAATATGCGAGCGGGACAATTATAGTTTTAATTGGCCGCCCTACGTTCATGTTTATGAACTGGATTACCGAAATATTTATTGTAAATTTCAAATGGCATTCATACCGTAGATCTCATGATTTGAAGATCTTGGTTCAGTCCATAAGTTCTAACGGAACGGCATGGAATAGAGCAGACCGCCTTCTGTCCACGGTTTATTAATTCCGCGTGGTAACCCTATAGGTGTGAGGTTCCGCTCAAAAATCTCGCCGTAGTTCCCTACTGCGATAATAACCTGTTTCGCCCAATCTTTAGGCAGACCGAGTTTTTCACCCATTTCACCTGATTCACCTAAAAATCGTTTGATTTCGGGATTATCGGTTTTGAAGTTCTGGACATTTTTCTGCGTAATCTTGTGTTCTTCAGCAAAGAATGTCGCGTAAACAACCCAACTCACGGCATCATTCCATTTGTTGTCACCGTGGATCGTGAGGGGACCTAAAGGTTCTTTTGAGATAGTTACATCCAGAATAACATGATCGTCTGGGTTTTTTAGATTTTTGCGACGTGCGACGAGTTGGGATTTGTCACTTGTGACAGCATCTACTCGTCCGACATCATAACTGTTGTAGAGGGTATCAATGTCCGCGTAGGTAAGCGGTTTGAAGTCAAGTCCTAAAGACCGCATGGTATCAGCGAGGTTTAATTCGGTGGTGCTGCCAGCAGTAACACCGATGGTTGCTCCTGCTAACCCTTTGATAGATTTGATATTAAGAGATTTAGGTACCATAAATCCTTGTCCATCATAAAATGTGGGTGGTGCGAAGTCAGTACTCAACTCTGCATCACGGCTAAGTGTCCATGTGGTGTTTCTGATGAGGACATCTATCCCGCCTGTTTGAAGTGCGGTAAAACGTTCGGCAGCATCTAAGGGGACAAATTCAACTTTATCGGGGTCGCCTAGGACTGCGGCAGCGATTGCGCGACCGAAATCAGCGTCAAATCCGCTCCATTTTCCATCTTCATTGAGGAAGCCAAAACCGGGTAAACCACCGTGCACACCACAGACTAATTTATCGCGTTTTATGACTTTGTCTAAGATACTTTCGTGACTATCGGCAAACAGGGGGACAGCTATTAAGAATGTTAATAATATGATTAACGTGCGAAAGCCAAATTTTTTCATTTTTCTTTTCCTTTCATAATATTAAAGAGTGGATGGATCAGAAGAATCCGTTTGTAGTGAATTTTAGAATTTGATTGAACATTTCTGTAGTTGTGGACTCTGCACGCACAATCTAACAGAATGTGCTACAACTTCTGGATAAAAGTAGGATTTCGATTCGGAGATTACTCCTTATTATACAGTTTCAGAAACGGTTAGTTAATTGTAATACCATTTTAAATGTAATCTAATTCGGCACAAACTAAAAGTTTATGCTACAAAAAAGAGACATTATCGATTAGAAATAGTCTAATGACTCTGAGATTATATTGTAGATTAATCTACAATTAATGCACGTCCAGTTTTCTCTTCACCTTGAAAGACTGCGATGTTGTCTCCGTCTGCATTTTTGACAAGCCAGATGTGCCCTGCATGTGTATGATGAATGCTAAATGCATTCGCAGCGGCCCGTCCACGATAAGACTCATGACCTTCAGCATCTATCCAATAATAGGTGATATCAGTATCCATTTTGTTCACAAAAAGGACTGTAGTGCGTTCACCGTCGTTAGACTCTAAAGTTGAGAGTTGGTTCGGTTCATATCGCTTCAGGTCTACCCATTTTTCATCTCCTTCACACTTCGGGTCGAACAACTTATCATAAGAAGCAGCGAGTTCAGGGGGCCATTCAAACTTTGGTGCGTTATCAGGATTATATCCTTCCAAATGTGGCAGATTGAGCCGTTTGACAGCGTTTGTGTATCGCCAATCAGCATCTTCATAGATTTCGGTGAGCAGTTCTGCCAAATCAGGATCATATTCTTTCAAGATTCCGCGTTTACTGACATGGTTATGCTGTGCGTCGTTTTCTCTGTTGGTGTTGAACCATGATTGTGTGCCTTCAGCCCAATACTCTTCTTTGTTTGTGGAGGCATAGGTGCTTTTCCACAACCCTTTATCCATCGCCTCTTCATACAGGACTTTAAGCCGCTTATCAAAATCTGGGTCAACGGTACTCAACCCCATCTGGTGTATTGCATGAGCGAATTCGTGCACGAGGATGTTTTCGGTGCCGTAAGGATCACCTGAATAATTAAGCAGGTTTTCTTCACCGCAACTGACAGATGGACGGTGGGATGTTGCCCCGAGACCACGGGCGCGACGGTCCCAATAGAAATCGGGTTTTAAGTCGCTATGTTCGGGAATCGCAGTCGTCATTTCATTATAAGCCATGATTGAGAATCGGACTTTATTCTCTGCCAATGCGTGTAGAAGGTCTGGACGGTGTCCGATCATTTTATGGATCAACCATGCAGCTTCACGTATTGCATACGGGTTCACAGTCTCCGATGCGACGATGGGGAATCCTTCTACATCAATCCACTGTTGATAAAAATCAGGGAGTTCAAATTTTTCTTTGATAGCGGGTGGTGGTTTCGTTGGCATTTCTACCGTATCATTACCAGTTGGAAAAGCGGACGTTATAGTATTCACACGCAATAATACTGATGATAGACTCATGTAAAGTTTCCAATCCTCTTGGTTTTTGAAATAATATGACAGATAATTCAATGAAGTGTAAATAAAGTATAACACGAAACGTCAAATATGTCACGTAATATTTTCTGCGGGGGTGTGTAGAGTTATTATCACCTAAGGCACACACCTGATTTAGTTGTAAAGCTTATGATGCCCCAAATCGTGCAACTATACGCAGACGTTGCACTTTTTTGTGCAGTTGAGGTGATTGAAAATTGGAATACTCTCTATATCTCTTTTTTAAATTGGCATATTAATTGCTCATTTTTGTATTGAAGTTGATACATTTCAAACTTGCTTGACAACTTTTCAATTCTTCGTTAGAATTCGTGATGGAATATTCTGTATAGTAGACCAAAAGGAGAAATAGAGTGAAAAAATTCATAATCATAGAAATCTGCGTTATAGTAGCACTCGTTATCGGTATCTGGATAGGACGGCTTACAAGTCCATTTAATGACTATACGCATTACTACAAGAACGCGGATAATGCCTGGATTAAGGTGCAAGAGATAAATAATCCTCCCGTTACAATAGATGATCCCGACAAAAAGCGATTGAACAAAGTCCGGGCAGCCTATCGTGCTGTGTTTGACAATTACCCTGACTCCCATTGGGCGGATGACGCACTTTATCAACTTGCGTTACTACCGCGTTCAGATGAGGAAGCATTTACGTTGTATCGCAGATTGATCCGGGACTATCCTGATAGTGAATTTGCCGATGATTCAGTTTATGCAATTGCATTTGCATCTTATGAGATAGGTGAAGAGATGCGAAAGAAAGGCACGCTTGAATCTGTGGATGCATTTTATGATCGCGCAATTTCTCTCTTTACAGAATTGATCACGGTCTATCCGGGTAGTGTATTGGATGCTGAAGCACAGTATAACATAGCGATGTGCTATAAAGGTAAAGGGAATTTAGATGCAGCCTTAAGACAACTTGATAATATACGTTTAGAATACCGTGATAATCAGATACTACACAGGATTATATTTGCTACCGGTGAAGTCTATTATGAGAAGCAGGATTATGAGAACGCACGGATAGAATTCACAAATGTGGTTGACTTTGGGGATCCTAACTACGCACCATTTGCAAGTTACTACATCGCGCAAGCTTATTTCGCTGAGAGAAAATATGAGGAGGCTATTCAGGCGTGTCAAAAGGTTATAGAGCTCTATCCGGACACACAGTATGCTGAGGATGCACACTTCTATATTGCACGTCCTTATGAGAAACTTGAAAGATATGACGAAGCAATCACACACCTTGAGGATGCAATTGCGGCATTTCCAGATAACGGTAGTATAGTGGCTGCGAAGTACTATTTAGCGCAGATTTATCAGCTCAACCAGGATACTGACCGTGCGATTGCGGAATTTCAGATGTTTGCAGATGATCCTATGCATGTATACGATCACCGATTATCAGCACAATACGAAGTGGCGGAGATATACAAGGAAATGGGGGATATGGAGCAGGCTATAGAAGCGTACGAGAAGTTACTCAAAGATTTCCCTGACCCACATCAAAGAGCAGATCACCCTTCACGTCAGATTACTGAGAATTATGTGCAGACACTAAAAGCAGAATATTTGCGTGAATAGTCTATCCTGTCGCAAGTTAATATTTTTATTGACACTACGCTCTACCCGACCCACAAAATAGGAATTGACTTAGTGTAAGATCGTCTAACGGGCGGGGAAACCCCGCCCCTACGATAGAACTATAGGTAATAGTTGGAGAATCTTAAAACTAAATACTCCTAACTCCGAATTCTGCTTGTATGTCAATCTCGTTAATGCTATTATAGTCGCTACTACAAGTTTTTAGGAGACTGTTTATGAGATTAACGCAGGAACAGAAAGATACCTATAGAGAAAAAGGGGTGCTGATTGTCAAGAATGCTTTGACAGATGAAGACCTTCAACCGGTTATTGATGAGATTGAGGACTGGATATCTGAACGAGCCGTCTCGCTACATCAGCAAGGAAAAATTGAGGACCTCCATGAGGGTGAACCGTTTGACAAACGTTTCGCTAAACTGCTTGCACAGTCAGGTGAAATCAGCAGCGGGATGGACATCATGCATTATCGTGGTAAAGCCATCTTTGATTTCATGCGGAACGACAACCTGCTTGATGTGATTGAAGGGATAGTCGGTCCGGAAATAACCTGCAATCCGATTCAGCATGTTCGTGCGAAACCCCCCGTCGTTGATGGTAACGCGAGTTGGGCAGGCGGTGTGCCGTGGCACCAAGACGCAGGTGTCATGATGGAGGAGGCTGAAGGATCAAACATCGTTACCTGTTGGTTACCGTTGGGGGATAGCACGATTGAAATGGGATGCCTTGAGGCACTACCGGGAATAACGGAAGATATCGGTTACCTGACACACCAGAAAGCAGGTGGTACCATGATCGTACCTGACCTCATGCCGGACGTCAAACCGATGATGCTTGAATGCTATCTTGGAGACATTATTTTACTCAGTCGTTTTACACCCCACCGTTCACAACCGAACAGATCGGACAGATGCCGTTGGTCATTAGACTTGCGTTTCCAGACGACAGGTCATCACACAGGTAGAACTGCACATCCAGACTTTATCGTGCGTAGCCGAGAAAATCCTGAAGATGTGCTAACAGACCATGAGGAGTGGTGTCATCTATGGGTAGATGCATTTGAAAACCCGCGTGGTTTCGCTGGACATCGCTCCATATAATGCTAAAATATCGACTCACATTTCTTGAGACAATTATGTTACATTTAATCCGTGAACCGTGATAAAATAAGGTTACATAACTTTACACAGGAGGCTGATGATGTTTAGAATTGTTATATTTGTCGCGAGTATTATACTCATCTTGGGAATCAACATGCATGTTTCGGCAGAAATCACCGAAGACATGATTGTTGCAGCGTGGCTTTTTGACGGTGATGCTAAAGATGTTACCGGCAACGGTTTTGATGGTGTACAAAAGGGTGGAAAATATGTTGATGGTCAGATAGGTCAAGCAATAGAGTTGAACGGAACAAGCGAATGGATTGAGATTACGGAAAGAATGGGCTCCTTTGAGGAAATCACATTCTCCCACTGGGTCAAATGTACTGGACGGGATGGTGGATGGCGAGTCTTCTTCAACGTCAATGGATGGAAAGCTGGGGATATCCATTATCAGCTGCATACGAATAACAAAGTAGAGTTTTCTATTCACAGTAACCCTGGTGGTAACGATACATTCGCAAACTTTGCTGTAACAGGCGGCGAACTGAACAAATGGATACATATCGCAACCGCTTACAGTGCAACTGAGAAAAAGATGCGTTTCTATATAAACGGTGAACTTGATAATGAACTTGATTGGGGTGGAAACCCTGGCGTCCTTGATCCAGGCAGAATTGGTGACTGGAACAATAGTCGTCAGTGGCAAGGTATGATTGACGAATTCATTATTCTGAACACCGTGGCAAGTGAGGGAGATATAAAATCTCTCATGAACGATGGTTATGAAACATCTCTCGCCGTTGATCCAAAAGAGAAGATAGCTGTAACTTGGGGTAGTCTCAAGAAATAAATAATCACTTGTCTAACTGTAATCTATAGGAGGTATATTGTGCTAAGATTAACTACAATTATGCTCAGTTTGTTAATGCTATCTGCATTTATTTTACCTTGTTCAGCGCAAGTTACAATGGATATGGTTGCTGCCGCCTGGCTCTTTGATGGAAATGCAGAAGACTTTTCCGGAAACGGATTTGATGGTGATCTTCAAGGTGGAAAATTTGTTGATGGTAAATTCGGTCAAGCCATTGAATTGAACGGCACAAATGAATGGATCAACATTGCCGAGAGAATCGGATCGTTTGAAGAGATTACTTTCACCCATTGGGTTCAATCGACTGGACGTTTGAACGGTTGGCGCGTTTTCTTTAACAATAATGGTTGGAAAGGCGGAGACATTCACTATCAGTTACACCCAAACAATAAAGTCGAGTTCTCCATTAACGGTAATCCTGGCGGTAATGACGCATTTGCTGACTTTGCATTTACAAACGAACAACTTAATGAATGGGTACATGTTGCAACGGCATATAGTGCCACAGAAAAGAAGATACGCTTCTTCATTGATGGTGAACTTGACGCAGAACGTGACTGGGGTGGAAATCCTGGTGTCCTTGATCCCGGTAGAATCGGTGACTGGGGAAATAGTAGACAGTGGCAAGGATTGATTGACGAATTCATCATTTTTAACGCTGCCTTAGATGTAGCAGACGTGCAAAGTGTCATGAATGATGGTCTGCAGACAAACCTTACTGCTGTTGATCCGAAGGCAAAACTGGCTGTCACATGGGGTAGTCTCAAGAGATAGTTGTAACAATCAAATGTTCTGAATTCAAGATGAAGATTAAGATTTAAATTGGGTAATATATGTGCGGTGAAACCGGTAATATTCGGGCGGGGTTACCCCGCCCCTACGATCGTTTTTATGGATTGGATTACCGAAATATTTATTAAATCTTCATAATGTAGGATTTGACAAAACACTATGGGTAAATTATTAACAATAATATTTGGTGCAATAGTTGTTCTATTTGCTATTGCACTTCTTACTCAGATTGTGGAAGCACTGATCGGCATAGTGCTTTTCGCTTCATTTTTCATTATTGTCGTTGGTGGTGCGTTCCTCATCCTCAGAAAGATTTTTAGAGGATAGGAACATTTCGTTGTGATTAAAATAAAACCGATTCGGATTATGCAATAGGAATTACTTATGAATAGATTCTTCAGATATTTTAGAAAAACTACAGTCTCATTTACGATCTTATCCGTTCTTATTCTGATAACATGGATTGCGGATACTTCTCCTGCTGCAGACCGTGATAAAGAGTATGTTGCTAAACAAATTACGAACTTTAAAGTTGATGGGAACATCCGTGAATGGGACCGCGCAGAAGTTGTGCCTTTTGATCAATTAAAGGATGCAGGAAATCAGATTCCTGATCCTGATGACTTTACTGGCAGCGGTCGCGTGGCGTGGAACGCAAATGATCCTACCCGGATTTATTTTCTGGTTGAAATTACTGATGATACACTGCAAGACATCCATCCCGCAAACAGTATGTGGTGGGTTGATGACAGTGTTGAGTTTATGTTCGACTTTGACAACAATGTCACAAGAGATGCTCTCGTTCAATGGACATTGGGTGCTAACGGAAAGGACCTTTCTGCAGCAGGTTCTTCGAGCAATACAGAATGGATAGTGGTAAAAAACGGTAACGATTACATCTACGAAGTTGCACTTGACCCTACAAAACAGCGTGGACCAAATCCGGGTAATGACAATAAAGGAAAAGACTTTAGGGCAAAAGATGGGTTAACCGTCGGATTCAGTTTCCACATGAATGATTGTGAGAACGGTGGGCGCGAACACCAGATCGGGTGGATAGCCGGACAAGCTTGGGATCCGCTTTCTTTTGGTGACCTTACTTTTGACAAAGAGTTCTTAGATGTAGAACCCTCAGGGAAAATTGCGTTGACTTGGGCTGCAATCAAGCGATGATTTCTCTGCTGCGTGCTCAAAAAGTCTTAAAGTTAAACGAGAAGTCGAATTGATAGACGAACTCTTCCACGCCATGCTTGAAGAACTGATGACAGGAAAGCGGCCTGCTGTACCGTTGATGGATAATTTCTGACCCTGCTTGTCATGAGACTTTTTTCTGATGGTCAATGATAATTCTACCTAATGCTCGTAAAGCATCATTAACAGATTTCGCATCGGGGAACATATCAGCAACATCTGCATCAAGACGTATTAGGTTTTTATCGGCGTGGTATCTCTCTGCATATTTACCTTGAATTCCCTCGCTGAAATCATATTCATTGAGCATTTCTATGTCATGTTGATTTGATGTATCGTGCTTCATACGTTTTCCTTTCATAAGATGTCGCTTTGCGGGATGAGATGATGCGGATTTCATCATCTCTTTCTGTATGGACAACGACCAAAAGCCTCTGTTTTTCAGAGTAACCGATCGTTACCAATCTTTCTTCTACTTTAGAATGAATTGGATCTGGTATAGTCAAAGAGAAAAAATCAGAAAAAACAGTCTTTGCTTCCTCAAATGAAATACTGTGTTTTCTCAAATTTTCTTTTGCCTTTTGACTATCCCATTGAAATTCCAATCCCACGTCCTTCACCGTTAATGATTTGTTCGGATCAATACTGATTATAGTGAACATTGAAAATAATGATACAAAGACCTGTAGGAGGGAACTCTGATTCCCGACTGAACGCTTTGATAGTCGGGAATCGGCCAGAACTATGTTAACTGGCCTCCTACAGACAAGAATGTTACATTAATTCAAAAGTTTACTATAAGTATTACGTATATTGTAGAAGAAGTCAATCTGATTTTATCTTCTTGTTCCATTTTTTGACAAATCTTAAAAAAAGGTATATAATTGTGAAAGCGATTGTATCTGATTAACCCTCATCATAACAACAGGAGGTGCAGCTTGATTATTCTCGAGTTACTATCTAAGATACTTCTATTAATTGGTGGTGTTTGCCTTATTCTTTCCCTACTCATGTCTCTCCTAAAAATAACGTATCAACTTGACGATATACGCAAAGTTTTAATCGTCTATTTGTCCTTATCCTTATCCCAAAGTGAAAGTCAAACAGAACGTGTAATATCACTGTTCAAACGTAGTAAAAGTGAAACAGTGCTTGCCCGTCTATTAGATGTTAATCCAGAGGATGTTGAGAAGTTTTTGAAAACTGAAGCAGACTGATTGATAATCCGCAATATCAGGAAAAGAGACCCATACCATGCTAAAAAAACACTTTCGAATCATTATCGGATCTCTTTTAATCGTATTCATTCTAAGCTCTGTCGGAATATACCTCTATTTTAGCAGCAAAGCATCCGACATTGAAGAGAAAACCTGTGATGAGTTCATAGATCCAATATATCTGAGCAATCTCTCACCGGAATATAGAGAAAAGACCGGACAGCAGGAAACAGCAAAGCGTCCGGGTATCACTGAAGATACAGATGGATTCTCTATAACAGGAGTTGACGGTTTAACATTTTACTACACACGACCATTGACAGAAAAAGAACAGGAACGTTTTGATATACACACTTCATCGCCGCACAACCCACATAAGCGGACCGAACTCCTCAAAATGTCTATCATTAGTCATAATCAAATTTACAGAAGCGAGGAAACCTTTGAAGGAATCATGAAGGATTTGGTAGCACTACGCATCACTGCAGCCCAGGCAGAAAGACGCCTCATGGATTTCTACCAAGCAAAATATACGGACAAACCTATTGATCCGATAATAGCGATAACATCTGAGCATTCACGCTCCGATGCCATGCTCTATGTCCTTGATGCATATCAGCAGTACCTTTACTGGCATAACGTAACCCGTTATCATGGATGTAGTTTATTTGCATTAGAGATAGCGTCTGCAACCTTACAAGTTGAATGGCAGAAAAATAAGCAGCGGATGTGCAAAGCAGCACTCTCTCTGGCAGAGGATGCAGGATTTTCGTTATATAAAAGGTTAACAGATGGTTCTGCACTACGCGACTATCTACCATTATTAGAAAAGCGGGTGAAACAAACCGCAGCCAGATTAGCAACAAACTATGAAAGTCGAGAGGCACTTGCAAAAGGTCGTTCAGACATAAAACATCAGATGGATGAGAAAAAAGCACTACTGAAACAGCTCTTCAAAAATTTAGATGCCGCCTATTCCCACTATGTCGTTCACATCGAAGCATACAATAATAGATCTACGTCAAAAGCTGACACTGTAACCGTAATTAAAAAAAGAAGTCTTCCCAAACTATTACTTGATACGGTGATGCCGTTGAACACCACCCAGTGAATGAGATTCTGGCAGATTTGACAGAAGCTTGCATCATCCGAGAAAAGGCTGATAATACATTGGAAGATGTGTTGATGAAGCTTGGATTGAATGAATTGTAGCATAAACTTTTAGCTTGTGCCGTTTTCCGTTTCATTTCAAACAGCCGGTAATGTTGCGGTTTTATCCGTTCTGTGCTAAAATTCACATAAGGTAAATCCAATTTATGGGAGGCAACCATGCCATCTGTTGCAGCCGAAAAATACATTACTCCTGAAGAATACCTTGCTGTAGAACGCAGGGCAGAATACAAAAGTGAATACATTAAAGGTAAAGTGTTTTCAATGTCTGCAGCAAATCATGCACACAACCTTATCACGGTGGAAATTGCAACAGAACTGAACATCCAATTGCGAGATCGTGGAAATGAGGTCTATGCCAGTACAATGCGGGTGAGAACGAGTCGGACAGGGGCATATTTTTATCCGGATGTTGCCGTTGTTTGCGATAAACCCCGTTTTGAGGATAACGTTTTTGACACACTCCTCAACCCCATTCTTGTCGTAGAGGTGCTTTCGCCATCAACGGAAGTTTATGACAAAGGCGAGAAATTTGCACACTATCAAGAACTGGCATCTTTACGAGAATATGTGCTTGTTTCTCAGGACAGGATTTGTGTTGAACATTATCGTCTAATGGGAATGCAGTGGATAGGAAAAACGCTTCACACTCCCGAAGATGTTTTGTTGCTCGATTCAATTGAATGCAAATTGCCTTTGCAGGATATCTACGCACGCCTCATCTTGTAGCGCAAACAATATTTGAATGGATTGGAACAGGAGTATTTTCCAGTTCGGTAACATTATGTCAGAACGTTCCACTGTCCAAGAGCCACTACTCAATCACACTAACGAAATCGGATAGACACGTGTCACCCACGCAGAAGCGATGCAGATGCGGGGAGGAAATACTACTGCACGCTACTTTGAGGATACACTAAAATCACAACTCATAAAACTAAACAGCAACATCGCAGACGACTCAAACTGTTCGGATGTGATACGCATTCTCAACTTACTGAAGTCTACACTTGAAGGCAATCAAGAAGCACTCAAACAGAATTTGTAATTGTCCATGAATTAGTCCATCTCCTCGTCCCTAAGCACGGCAAGTTATTCAAGGGATACATGTCCGCCTATCTCCCAGATTGGCAGGAACGCCAAGAATCTTTGAAATCGCTCTGATGCCGTAAACTACATACCCTTGTACAAATCATAGGGTGTGTAAAGTTATTGTCACCCATAAGCGTCAATTTAAGGAAATACGAA
This sequence comes from Candidatus Poribacteria bacterium, assembly GCA_009839975.1. Classification (GTDB taxonomy): domain Bacteria; phylum Poribacteria; class WGA-4E; order WGA-4E; family WGA-3G; genus MSPOR6. The sequence goes on along the minus strand of VXOP01000245.1, from coordinate 5,893 downwards.
ACTCGTAATATCCCCAGACCGGTAGGTGCGATTTCCATATCAATGCAGAATACGCGTATGGTATTCTGCATTGATATGGAAATCGCATCTACCGCCCTGGGAACATCCCTAAATTGACGCTTATGATAGAACGTGTAAACAACAAAATCCCAAGCACCAGCGGTGCGAAAGGTATATAGAACGTATGAATAACACAGTCCCAAGCATCAGCGGTGCGAAAGGTATATAGAATATGTGTTTTTAATTTCGTGGCATGATATACCTTTCGCCCCTCTGGGGCTTACTCTGTTAATATCAACGTTTTCTATACACCTTTCGCCCCTCTGGGGCTTGACATTTTACAGAAACCTACTTCTCTCCTTACTCATGTGCCTACAAGAACTTTACACATTAGATTAACAGGGTGTGTAAACATTTTGTCACTTGATAATTCTAAGGTATAAAGTTCTCGTCAATAGAGGTGTGAAATTAGCAATCTCCTCATTCTTAGCTTACAGAACACCTGATAATTGTGAAAAGACCTTGAAATTACCAAAACGCCCTTCCGCGTCTTCCGTGTCTTCCGTGCCTTCCGCGATTCTGACAAGAACAGTGACAATTACTTTACACACCCTAATCAAAATTGACTTGAGACACCTCTTGTGATATAATTCTATGATTAGAAATCCTAAACCATACATTAAACAGGACTTACGCAGTTTCTCTTAAAGTCCCCTGATCAGGGGGATTTAGGGGGTTAAATCACTAAAATATCATTGAAATAACGACTTTTAAACCCCCTAACCCCCCTTATCAGAGGGGATTGCGTAAGTCCTATATAAAAAATGATAAATAACACCGGTAACATCAATATGGATGAAACAAAATCAGAAATACAGGAAATCCTAAAAGGAGCGATCCGAGCCGCAATATCAGCAGGGGAACTTCCAATATCAAAAGTTCCCGAAATACCATTTTCACCCACCAAAACACCCGAACACGGCGACATCGCAACACCAATAGCATTGGGATTAGCAAAAAGCGCAAAAATGACACCAAGAGCAATCGCCGATACGATTGTCAAACACGTCAATCGGACCGAACACCCGAGTATCCGTGAACTCCAGATCGCGGGACCGGGGTTTATTAATGTATACCTCTCTTACGAATGGCTATATGATACACTCAGAACAATTGTATCAGCAAAGCGTGCTTATGGAAATAGCGGAATCGGCAAAGGAAAACGAATCCAAATTGAGTTTGTCAGTGCAAATCCCACAGGTCCCCTTAACATCGTAAGCGGACGCGCAGCAGCTGTCGGTGATACACTTGTCAACCTACTCAACGCTGCCGGTTATGAAGCAATCCGGGAGTATTACGTCAACGATGCTGGCGGACAAGTTGAAAGACTCGGTGAATCGATTGATATACGGTATAGAGAAGCATTAGGAGAAAAGAACTTAGAAATCCCAGAAGGTGGCTATCAGGGTGAATACCTACAAGAATTCGCACATACCATTGCTACGCAAAAAGGGGATGTCTACCTTAAACATAGCCATGAAAAACGGATAGCACTTTTCAAAGAAAAGGGAATTGAACACCTACTGGCACAACAGAAAACATCATTGGAACGTTTCCGTGTCAATTTTGATGTCTGGACAAGCGAAAAAGCGATCAGAGACAGTGGAAAACCTGACCAGATTATAGAACTGTTTCGTGAAAAGAACTACCTCTACGAAGCCGAGGACGCAACTTGGTTTCGGATGACAGACTTCGGAGACGATAAAGATTGTGTCGTTATCCGCAGTAACGGAGAATATACCTATTTCGTGCCAGATGCAGCATACCATCGCGATAAATACGACCGCGGGTTTGACAAAGTAATTGACCTGTTCGGTCCTGACCATCAAGGACATGTAACAAGACTAAAAAACTTTGTGAAAGCACTCGGATTAGCGGATGATTGGTTGGAAGTTGACATCATCCAGCAAGTAAATCTCGTAGATGCCGACGGTAATAGACAGGATATGTCAAAACGTCGTGGACAATTCTTCACACTTGACCTGTTAATTGATGAACTCGCTGAGGCTGTCGGTGAAAAGTTTGCCGTTGATGTCGCACGATACTTTTTCCTGATGCGGTCTAACAATGCACACTTAGATTTCAATCTCGAATTAGCAGTTACACAAGCGAATGAAAACCCAGTCTTTTACATACAATATGCACACGCGCGATGCTTTAGTATTTTCCAGCAAGCAAAAGAACAGCAAATTCAGATGATACCAATAGATGATGTCTCTTTGGAACTACTATCAGAACCGAGCGACCATGAACTGATACGCAAACTTGCTGATTTTCCATCAATCGTTCTGTCCAGTGCAGAGGAACGGGAAGCACACCGTATCCCGCACTATCTATACGAATTAGCAGGAATATTTCATCCGTATTACAAACAACATCGGGTACTTGACGCAGCAAATATGGAACGCACCCATGCACGGCTCGTCCTCACACAATGTGTGCAAACAGTATTAGCAAACGGTTTGAAACTATTAGGCATCTCAGCACCAGAATCGATGTAAAAACAACGGAGATTTCTACACATGGCAACAAACTACAACAAAATAGATAAGTCTCACGTCTGGCACCCGCTGTTTCAACACCAACGACTTGAAGAAACAGACCTAATAGTTTTTAAATCGGGACACGGCACAACACTTGTAGATGTAGACGGAAATGAATATCTTGATGCTTATTCCGCACTCTGGAATGTAAACGTTGGGTACGGCAGACAACAAATCGTTGATGCGGTCTATGCACAGATGCAAGAACTTCCTTACTATCCACATTCACAGATAAACGTTCCTGCCACTGTATTAGCAGAAAAGTTAGCTGACTGCCTTCCCGGTGATTTGAACCATGTGTTTTTCTGTAATAGCGGGTCTGAAGCAAATGAAACGGCAATTAAAATTGCACGACAATACGGCATGCAAACCTATCCCGGTGAGAATCGATACAAGATAATAAGTCGATATCGTGGCTACCACGGTTTCACCTACGGTGCCATGTCCGCAACAGGACAAGCACGTAGACGCAAAGCATTTGAACCCCTTGCCCCAGGATTTCATCATGCACATCCACCCTACTGCTATCGTTGTCCACTCGGTTTGGAGAAACCCTCATGTCAAGTCGCGTGTGTTGATGAATTTGAGCGGATAATTCAATCGGAAGGACCTGAAACTGTTATTGCTGTAATAGCAGAACCCATCATCGGTGGTGGCGGCATAATTGTCCCACCAGACGATTATTTCCCAAGATTACGAAAAATCTGTGATGATTACGGACTGTTACTCATTCTGGATGAAGTTATCACCGGATTCGGACGCACAGGAAAGATGTTTGCATGTCAGCAGTGGGATGTTCAACCCGACATCATCACACTTGCCAAGGGTTTAACAAGCGGTTATATCCCGCTCGGTGCTTGCGTTGCTTCAACGACTGTATTCAATACATTCCTTGGAGAACCGGATGAGAATCGGGAATTCTCTCAGGTATGTACTTATGGTGGACACCCCGCAGCATGTGCCGCTGGTGTAGAAAACCTGAAAATCTTGCAGTCAGAACGTCTCTGGGAAAACGCTGACAAGGTCGGAACGTATCTCATTGAAAAATTAACGACTTTAAAGGAACTGCCTATCGTCGGAGATGTGCGTGGCAAAGGTCTCATGATAGCAGTTGAACTCATTCAAAAAGACGGCACACATCTTGAAACCGATAAAACAAATAGAATTGTGGGACAATTGAGAGAAAAAGGTGTTATCGTAGGGAAAATAGGACACGCAGTAGACGAACCAGAGAATATCATTTTTATCGCACCGCCTCTTATTCTGACAGAAGCGGAAGCAGATATAATATTCAATACACTACGAGAGGTATTTATCCAATAGCAGTTTCAACGCATGCCGTTTCGCAAGCGGAATCTTATCCAATTGTGTCGCGATAGAATATTGAAGCGCATTTGCATAAGCACAATCGCGTTCACTATCCGGAATTTTGGATACTACATTCTTCACAATCTGCTTGGAAATTTCTACGTTGGAACGTAGATTATCAAGGATCATCTCAGTTGTAACGTTATCGTGGTCAGGGTGCCAACAATCGTAATCCGTGGAACACGCGAGGACAGCATAACAGATTTCAGCTTCACGCGCGAGTTTGGCTTCAGGCGCAGCTGTCATACCGATAATATCAAAACCGAGTTTTCGGTAGACATGGGATTCGGCTTGCGTAGAAAACGCCGGTCCTTCCATACAGATGTAAGTGCCCCCGTTATGCACAGTCGCACCGACTTCGGTTGCTGCCTCGTGAAGAAGTCCGCTTAGATCTTCACAAAACGGATGTGCAAGACTAATGTGTGCAGCTAAACCATCACCAAAGAAGGTTGATATCCGGTTTTTCGTATGGTCATAAAGTTGATCTGGAATGACAAAGTGACGAGGTTCAATCTCCTGTCTCAAACTGCCGACAGCACTCACAGAGATGAGCCATTCAACACCGAGAGATTTCAAAGCATAAATGTTGGCACGGACATTAATATCAGAAGGCAAAAGTGGATGACCAACACCATGACGAGGAAGAAAAACGACAGGTTGTCCATCAAGTCTACCAGAAATGAGAGAATCACTCGGTTTACCAAAAGGGGTTTCAATATCAATCGTCTCAATGTCTGTTAAACCTTCAATCTGGTAGAAACCACTACCGCCAATTATGCCGATTTTGATATGCATAGATAACTATTCTCCAAAGGAAAGCAAGCATACATTTGAATAGTGAACATTGAAAATAATAATACAAAGTCTCTGTAGGAGCGATCTCCGAATCGCGACCCGTTTGTAGTCGGGAATCGGAGTTCTCCTATAAGTTTGTAGTCGGGAATCGGAGTTCCCTCCTACAAGTCAAAATGAATCCATTAAATCAAAAATCTACTATAGACCATTATGCCAACATTAAAATGTGGAAATTGGATACTTGAGGGAAAGTCCAGTTCCGCAGTCGCAACATACATCAGAGTAAAGCAATTAGACCTGATTTTCGATCTGGGTAGGTGTCCCATGCGTTTTATCGGAACTAATCACGTCTTTATATCACATTTCCATCTTGACCACTATTTTGGACTCCCAATCTATATAAGCCAACGGTGGTTGGCAGGCATGCCACCGGGAAATGTATACGTTCCATCAAGTGGGTTCAAGCAATTAAAACACATACTTGACAGGATATCTACCTTGGACACAGGACGGAGTTGGGGGTATCAAATTAATCCTGTAGAAGCAGGTGATTCTATCACGTTTCGACAGAATCTAATTGCCCACATTCTACCCGGGAATCATAGTGTTCCTGCAGTCTCCTATCTGATATGTGAAGTGCGAAACAAGCTAAAACCGGAGTACCGTCATCTATCAGGAAAAGAACTCGTGGCACTCAAGGATTCAGATGTTAAAATAACAAATGAAGTACAACTTCCATTAGTTGCGTATTTAGGGGACACACGAGGCATCGCACTTGACGCACACCCACTACTTAGGAAGTGCAAACTGCTTATTTGTGAATGTACCTTCCTTACTCCTGAACATCGTGAACGTGCCAAAAGAACGAAACATTTACACATTGATATGTTACCGAAGTTTTTGGATCAGTTTGAGAGTGAGCATATTGTTCTGAACCACTTCTCACGTCGATATTCACCAGAGCAGGTCCGAGAAGAGGTCTACAAACGGCTACCCGTTGCCGAACATTCACGTGTTCACTTATTTATTTGACCGGCGTTCACTAATTCAGCAGCGTTGTAGCACAAACTAAATGAAGATTAAGTTATTAATTCGGTAATTCTCAATATCCCAAACTCGGTAGGTGC
>VXOP01000378.1 GCA_009839975.1 Candidatus Poribacteria bacterium | reverse complement strand
GTGCATATTGTGGTAGTTTGATTACGTGAAAACTCCTACTCATCCTCATCTTCTTCAGGAATAGGCACTTTGGATACCAATCCATCTTTTTCGATGACTGCCTCATGTGTTGTCCGATGTATATGCGTATTTTCCCCTGAAGACTGCCAACCACCTTCAAAGAAATTAGTCATAGCGACAACATCTTTTTCTGTATCGGGTAAGTTATCTCGAAAAGGACTAAAAGTTGACCAATTGGTATAGGTAACCGGTTCCCCACTATCCCATTGCCAAACCCCTTCTTTTTCAACATCGTTGAGACCAATCCAAAACGAATGACTTTGAAATATTGACTCAATCCAAAACTGTTCTTCCTCGTTGTTGATAGAAACCAGATGTGCACCCTCTTTAATCGCTTTCTGTTGTGCATCATACCAATCTCCGCATCTGATCTTGGCATAAGCATGGCCATTCGCGGGGTTAATGATCCAGACGATTTTTTCCGGCTTTCTCGCAACTTGAACAGCTGGACGGACTATTGGTAGAGGCGCGTTTCTTTTACCCAGTAACCCTTGGATAATATTACGTGCTTTATCCTCATCAAACTCTTTACTGACTTCCTTCGGTTCTTTCTTGACCGTAGGACTCCCATTGAGTTTTATGACAAGATTCTCAGGTTGCTTATCTTCTGTTAGGATGAAGGGACCTGCACCTCCAGTAAATCCTCTATGCTCTACAGCCAGCGTATAATATCCTGGATCATCTGTATACTGTAAAAAATATCCTTTCGCGTCGGTGAAATTATCTGTTCCATGGTGCCCGCCTTGCGTTCCAAGATCTCCGGGTTCAATGTCCATGTCAAGATCGATTTCCGCATTGGCAACGGGTGTACCATTGGCATACACGACTTGTGCATAGATCTTCATTCTTTTCTTTACAGTTATTTTAACGTCATTGATTTTCGCATTCGGTTTAAGTCCAAACCGAAGGGTTTCAAAACGCATATCTTCTGGATAGAAAAAAGTAAGTTTATTGAGGCGAATAGAAACTAACCTTGAACCAGATTCTCCTCTGCCGAACATCAAGTGTCTGGCAACATGCGCAGCTACTTGTGCATTTTGTGCCTTATTCTCCTCTTGTGGTTCATTACTAACTTCAGGTAATGGCATGATCTGAATCTGACCGGGTATGATATTGGGAACATCAAACTTTCCATCTGCATCTGTTTTCACCGAAATAAACCTTTGAGGTGTAACCTTTTGAGCATTTCCTTCTGGCACTTCTACCCAAGGAACAGGACCTTCAAACTGTAGTGGTCGATTTCCATTCTTATTATCGGATGATAAAATAGAAAACTTGAAACCTGATAAGGGTTTTCCTTCACTGTCTACAACTATTCCAGACAGTCCACATACTGCATCTTGTTCAGGTTGTTGAATTATCTCTTCAGCACTTATGCTCTCAGTTGTGAAGCAAATTGTAAAAATACAGACCAAAAGCATCAATTGTTTCATCGTAAATACTCCTTGTATATGGATATATGTTAGTTATTCCGAGTTTTCGTCTGGTTCAGGTGCACCGATCATAAGATCGACTTTTTCCAGAATTGCTTTTTCAGTTATATTCACGAGATGACCATCACTACGCGTTCTTTGCCATTTGCCAGTCACACCGATCAGTACAGTGTATTTTGTCTGCTCATTCTTTTTAGTATCCTTATCGTTTACCGATATCAGATTATTATCGTCCCAATTTGTATAAGTGAGCGGATCCCCATCATCCCACTCCTTATCGTTTTTCTTTATACCGTCGGTGAATCCTATCCAAAAGTTTTCTGTACCAAAAACATGAAGCAACCACTCCTGTTCAGCTGCATCATTGATTGAAACGAGATGTGCACCTTCCTCTTTAGCTCTTTCTATCGCTTCTTCTGGAGTCTGACATTCGATCCTTTTGTATGCGTGTCTATTGGCTGGGTTGATTGCCCAAACACCTTTGCGCCGACGCTCGTGGAATGCTTGTCTACGTTCAAAATCAGGTTGTCCCTGAATTTGTTGTCTTACCTCTTCCGGTATTTTTGGTTCTTCTATTTTCTCTTTCAGTTTTAGGGTGAGTCCTTCAAGCCGTTGCCCCTGTTCAAGCCATATCTCCTTGGATTCAACAGTCTGTCCCTGATATGTCACAGAAACAGTAATGTATGCAGGATAGTTCACATAACTTGTAAACTTTCCGTCTACATCAAGTGTCCTTGTTCCACCACCACTACCGCCGCCGCCACTTTTTCTTCGTCTTTTGACCCTCATGTTAACACGAGCATTACTTAGCGGGGCACCATCCGCATCAAGCACTTGTCCACTAATCTTCATACGCAGACGAACGGTAATCTTTACATCCTTGATGTCGCTCTCCTCTTCAATACCAAAAGGAAAACCTTCATGCAGAATGCGTCCGTGGCGAGGTAAATAGAAACTAATACCTTGCATCTCTATTGAAATAAGTTCATAATCAGACTGGAAGCCATTGAACAGTTTTAGAGCGTTCACTGTTGGTGATACAATATTGTCAATAGAGAATTCACCATTAGCATTTGACTTCGTTGGTTCGGGTGGTGGGAACACATGTTCATTCATGTTAATCATGAGTCTATCAGGAATAAATTTTCCTTGATAAGAAACTATTGTTACCATGACATCTGGAACAGGATTTCCCTCTACATCAACGACTTTACCTGAAAAAGTAGCGGCTGCACAGTAAGGAGCGGCTGTTAGCAAAACGACTAAACTTACGATGGATACATTGAATAGGGTGAACCGTAAACGACTCATTCGATTTCCTCCTCTGATTAAATTAGGTGGGTAAACAAGGGAATTAAATCAATATGAGTATTATACACTATGAGGAAAGAATAGGCAATAGAAAGTAGAATGCGCATCACAAAAACAAATTGACAAAATGTCAGTGTCGTGCTATTATAAAAGCACAAAATCCTGAACACCTAAAATGATAAAAGGTAAACCAGTAATGAAAATAACCAAGTTAGAAACCTTCCTTGTGCAACCACGCTGGCTCTTTCTAAAAATACATACCGATGAAGGTTTAGTCGGACTCGGTGAACCGATTTTAGAAGGGCGCGCAAAAACATGTGCACAAGCAGTTGACGAACTCGCGCCATACCTCATCGGTCAAGACCCTACACGCGTCGTCCATCATTGGCAAGCCATGTATCGGCATGCGTTTTACCGAGGCGGACCTATCCTCACAAGTGCCTTAAGTGGCGTTGAACAAGCTCTTTGGGATTTAGCAGGTAAATCACTCGATGTGCCTGTTTATCGACTCTTCGGTGGACCCACACGAGACCGGATCCGATTATACAAAGGTGGCGGCAACCCTGATGGAATCAGAGAATGGATTGACAAAGGATTCACCGCTTTCAAAACAGGTGTCGCTGGGGGGAGACCCGCACGAATTATTGAGAATAAAGCGTTCATTGATAAAGCCGTCAATCATTTTGCTGCACTACGAGAGGCAGCGGGTACTGAGGTAGACTTGGCTATTGATTTCCACGGGGCAGTAAGTCCACAGACAGCAAAGGTCTTAATTAAGGCGTTAGAACCCTATCAACCGATGTTTGTTGAGGAACCGATACAGTGTCAAAATGTAGACACACTCGCAGAAATTGCACGGAGCACACATCTACCCATCGCAACAGGAGAACGTATCTTCACAAAATGGGGGTTCCGTGAAATATTGGAAAAACAAGCAGCATCTATCCTACAACCAGACCTGTGTCATGCGGGTGGTATAAACGAAGTCCGTATCATCGCAGGTATGGCAGAAGCATACTATGGAGGCATTGCACCCCACAACCCACTTGGACCTATCTCCTTAGCAGCCTGCATCCAGTTAGATGCATCCATTCCAAATTTCGTGATGCAAGAACATACAACACTCGGAGAAGGTTATCTCAAAAATCCATTCGTTTTCAAAGACGGTTTTGTTGAATTACCAACAGCACCAGGATTAGGAATCGAGTTGGACGAAGATGCGCTTGAAGATAAAATTGACCACGATTGGAGAAACCCAGAATCCTACCATCCCGATGATGGTTCTGTCGTGGATTGGTAAGGGATAGTAGTCAACAGTCAGCAGCTAGTTGAAAACTGAAAACGAATAACTAACAACTGAAAGAATATCTATCATGAAATTTATAATGTTCACAAAACATCTACAAGGGTTAGAATTACCAGAAATAATCACTGCATTACAAGCAGTTGAAGTACAAGGTGCTGACCTTTGTGTGCGTCCCGGATATCCTGTAAACCCTGAAAACGCAGAGAAAGAACTACCCGCAGCATCAAAATTGTTTGCAGAAGCTGGTTTGTCTATTCCACTTGTCACTACGCCGGGTGATTTTTTAGACCCATCAAAAGACGAAACAGAACGAGTCTATGCTGCTGCTGGTGAAGCAGGAGTAGAAAACATCAAACTCGGTTATTGGCATTGGCACGCAGATAATGGGGGTTACTGGACTCAAGTTGATGCCATCAGAAATCAACTCGAAGGTTTTTCGAAACTCTCTGAACAATATGGACCCCGAACCTGCATCCACAATCATTCGGGAACCTCTATGGGGTTAAACTCGTGTGCAGTGATGAATCTGGTGAAAGGGTTTGACCCACAACATGTCGGTGTATTTGCTGATACTGGACACCTGTCAATTGTCGGTGAACCGATTAACATGGCTCTTGATATTGTCCGATCACACCTTGCTGTCATTGCCTTCAAAGACCTTGCACGTACACCTGGGATGCGTGGTGGAAAAGTCGTCCGGATGGGGAAAGGATTCGTTGATTGGGAGACAACTCTTAACACATTAAAGTCAATGGAATATTCAGGTCCTGTCAGTTTTCATAGCGAATACAGTGGAGAACCTGTAGATAGTGTGATTGATCTCGCACGCGTAGATGTAAGATTTATTCAGAGTTTGATGAAAAAATAAGGAGATAGCATGGGACAATTTCAGTTAGGGTTAAATACAAGCACAATCCGTCCAGCTAATCTGATGGATAAAATTCGGATTGCTGGAGAAACAGGATATTCCGCTATAGAGTTGTGGAACAACGATCTGACAGATTACGAAGAGCAGGGCGGTTCACTCACTGATGTAAAGAAAGCACTGGACGATCATGGGCTTTCAGTTCCCACCGTTATTGCCTTGCATGGATGGCTTAATGCCACTGGTGTTGAACTTCAAAATGCATTGGAAGATGCTAAAAAACGTATGGCACAAGCTGCCGCTGTCGGTGCGACCTATATTATCTCAAGTCCACCGCGCGAAGTAGCTGACCTACAGTTAGGTGGTGAGAACTATCGTAAACTGCTTGAACTCGGTCGTGAATTCGGAGTGAAACCTGCAATGGAATTCCTCGGTTTCGTTGATGGTGTAAATCAGGTGAAACATGCGTGGGAAGTCATAGAAGTCGCTGACCATCCAGACAGCACGATTGTCCTTGACCCCTTCCATATCTATCGGGGTGGCGGAGAGATTGAGGATATGGAAGGCATTCCCGGCGATAAAATCGCAGTGTTCCACTTTAACGATGCCCCTGCCGAACCTGCACGTGAAGAACAAACCGATGCGGATAGAGTCTATCCAGGTGATGGTATTTTGGATCTAAAGAGAATGATCACTATTTTGCAGGACGCAAACTACAAAGGTGTAATCTCGTTAGAACTCTTCAATCCCAGTTATTGGGAGGAAGACCCCGCAAAAGTGGCTCGGATTGGATTAGAAAAGATGAAATCTGCGATTGATCCATGCTGAAAACGAGGACGATTTTAGACAAACTATAGAGGGAAACACTAAATGAACTACACTAATGGATTATTATCATCGTTAACGCGCGTAAAAGAAGCACAAACCTTACGCGCTTCCTCCTGGGATACCACAGGACGCAACTACGACGCATGGGATATCGCACCCGGAGAAACACGTGTCCTCGCAGACATCAAAGGTCCCGGATGTATCAATCATATCTGGATGACACAGCCGAACGGATATCGGAACGTGCTAATTCGGATGTTTTGGGATGATGAAGAACAGCCGAGTGTTTTATGTCCACTGGGAGATTTTTTTGGACTCGGAAACGAAATCGTTAACTCCTACGATTCCATTCCCTTCTCAGCTTCTACACACAGCAACAACCATTTCAATACTGGATGCGCACTCAACTGCTATCTACAGATGCCGTTTAACCGTTCAGCGCGAATTGAACTCCTAAACGAGGGAGATTCACCACACATGCAATACTTCTATGTAGATTACGAACTCTACCCAACTGCACATGATGAGGACGTCGCTTATCTCCATGCACAATTCCATCGTAAAAATCCTTGTGATGGATGGGGACACGAAATCACAGTCAACACACCAGAAGCAAATATTGTTAATGCTGAACGACTTGCATGGGAAAACAACTATCTAATTCTGGATGCAGAAGGGAAAGGACATTACATCGGATGCAATCTATCTGTCAGCAACTTTCAAGGAACATGGTGGGGTGAAGGTGATGATATGATATGGATTGATGGCTATAAATGGCCACCAGATTTACACGGCACCGGCTCAGAAGACTATCTCAATCAAGCGTGGGGAATGCAACGTAATGCTTTCGCACATAACGGTTCATCCATTCATGAAAGCAATACCAACGGTTATCAGACATCCTATGTGTATCACCTGGAAAATCCAATACGGTTTAAAAAGGAAATCCGTGTTACAATTGAACATGGACACGGAAACCATCTTAGCAACGAGACATCCTCAGTTGCATACTGGTATCAGATAGAACCACATAAACCGTTCGGTATACTACCCGTTGAACAACGCAAACCTGTCCTAAAAGATGAAGATGGCAATTGGATTTTTGACAAAGCAAACCAAACACCATCCCGAGACCTTGTTCTCAATGATGAAATGAAAGAAAACAAAAAACAGTGGCAGGAAAGTCAATAGATGTCGCTGGGTTAGATTAAAATTGACCAGAGGAGATTTTAGATGCACACGTTTTTCCAACATTCACTTACCGATAAAATGGAAGAAGATACACAGAATAGTGAGGAGGTAGATGATCAAGACAAACCAGAGGCTGAACATTCACATGAAACACAAGAACCAGATAACACAGAAACTGACGAAGAAAATATAGATGCCGATTCATCTGATGACACGCAAATAACGGATGAATCTGAAACAGCACCTGAAGAAGCAGTCCAAGCTGACCCAGAGTTTGACTCTCAGTCTGATGAACCACCAAAATCAGATAAGGAAGAACAAGCTAATGAAACAGATGAGGTAGACGAAACATCGGAATATACTAAAGAGATAGGAGAAGTTCCTGAGACTACGGATGAAAACTCTTGTGTGGTTGACCAGACGACCGATGCTGAACAGACAGCTGCTACGCAGGACACAACAGAAGAAATAACAATATCTGAAGTTGCTCCAATACCAGATATTGAAGTAGCAACCGTAATAGAAGATACAACCGAAACGGATGAAACAACTGAGGAAATTGAAGAAATAACAGAACCGATTGAACAAGAAATACAGTTTTCTCTCGGTGAAAGTGTAGAACTGTATGATTTTGTGGCTACGTTTGAGGAGAGTGAATGCACCGGATCAGAACACATTTCGGTCAACATGGCAGATTCATCTGGTGGTATCACAAAACCTGCTATCCTTGAACATCCACCATCAGACGACGTGTCGCGTATCATCTATGAATTAGATTTACCTTCGACTGAAGAAAATGAAAATCTCCACCTATATTTCAATATCGGTCTTAGAGATGGTGTTGTATTTGATGATCCGGAAAGACAACCTGGCGGTGTCAAATTCTCCATTGAGATCGCCGGTGAAAAGTGTTTTGAGTCCGTATCCACAGAATGTCAGTGGACACCATATAACGTAGATATTACACGTTTTGCTGGACAGAAAGTTCAGATCGTCCTTATGACTGAATGCAATGTTGAGGGGAATGGCAACTACGCATGGGGATTGTGGGGACACCCAAAACTTATCAAACTCACAAAACCTGATGGACAACAGGAACACCCTTCAGTAATCCAATGTGGAATCGCATTTGCGACTTTGCCTGAAGAGCGTACTGCTCTGTGCGAATTCAGTACCGATAAGTTGACACCAGTACACGAAATAGTGGCTATGCTCCAAAAAGAATTAGAAGTAGAACCTATCGAAATAACACTCTATGTAGCACAACCGAAATTAGAGATCGTCAGTGTAGGAACGACAGCAGCAGTCGTCAGTACGGGAGAAGCGTTTGAAGTCCAATGCACAATCAGAAACATCGGGGCAGGCCCCCTTTTAGCGGACAATAAGACGCGACTAAGTATCAGCGATATAAAGTTACGGAGGGGTAGATCATCACAAAACATGAAAACACTCGCTCCAGACGAGACCACTACCCTTGTTTGGTACGCACGCGGTGTTTCGCGACCAACCACGCTCAATTTTAACGTCTCACTCAAATCTCGTCATGTCCAAGGTAAAGGGAAAAAAGAAGGAACTATTGAAATTCGACCAGCAGTACCGAAACTTGAAGCACAAGTAGAGACCGAATTACATACTTATATGCATAAAGAACATGCTGTCATCGAGAATAAGCATCTCAGAGTCGTGCTTGTCCATAGTGGTGACATATTTCAATCCATCAATAGAAAACCAAAAAAGAACCTACCAGAGAGACAAGAAACGGGATACGAGTTTTATGCAATATATGTGGCAAAAGGAAGTACATATCAACAGGTTGCAACATCTAAAATGATCGCAATGGCGACTTACATATCAGATGGAACTAAGCATAACCTACAATTTATTCCTGATAACATTCAACTGTCTGGGAACAGTCTTGGAGAAGCCAGCATCCGTTTATCTGGTGAACACAAAGACATAGATGGCGTGACCTGGAAATTGCAACTACAATTTGTTCTTGCTGAGGAAGCAAAACGAATCAAAGCAACATACAATTTGCAGGTTGATGCTGAACGGGAACTTCTTGCATTCCACGGAACAGAAATATATGCTGGACATAAAAGTACTCGTGAAAAGAAAACAGCAGCACTATTCCCCGGACTGGAATTTCTTCAAGAAGACGAACCTTCATCAAATACACGAGATGCAGCACCACCCATAAACAATAGGTTAGTTCCTCATCCCTATAAAATCACTATTCCTGTGATGGCGGTTGAGATGCAAAAGTCTGTAGTTGGTATCGCTTGGGATCATAAAAAAAGTTGGGACGGTAATGAACAGAATCTGTCCGCGATTTTTGCTTCACCCAACTGGCATGATCATCAAAGAAACCATCTGATGGGACTATTTCTCCCCACTGTACCTAATTGGGTTAATGAGAATGAGCATGTCGCTGAAAACGCATATCAGATGACACCAGAACGTCCCATCTCACTTGAATGTGAAATTATAGCAGATGGGAATGCTTCAATTCTCGAATCAATATCACATTGGACTGCTGCATACGGTATCCCTGAACCACTTGAACCCCCACGGGATGATGTAGAGGAGATTGAACTCTCACGACACGGTTTTATGCACTCTGTCTGGGATGCAGAGAAAAGACAATCCAGACACTGTGTAGATTGGGATTCACGAAACGAACCGAGTTTCGCTACTTTACTCTGGTACGATTACCTTGTGACACAGTCTGAAGATGTAAAACACCGTGTGACTGAGATAGCCGAAAAAACGATTGCAGATTCCAATACCAAGGGTTTAGCGGGACGTGGCTCATGCCATATCCTCGGTGGTGAGTTTCCGTTCTATTATGGACACTTAGATGTAGCATTAACCCACTATGAAGACGAAGTGCAACCACTGCTTGAATCGCAAGCAAAGGACGGTAGTTGGAGTTTCCATCCTACATCTGAGAGAACGAAAAGTCTCGGAAATATAGGTGATGCTGTCCTCGGGACATGTGCAGCGAACGCACTTAAACTGCTCAAACATGCACGCATCACACGACACAAAACCTCTCTTGATGCTGGTAGAAAAGCACTCTCTTTTATGGACCGATTCTCTGTTCCTCGCGGCGCACAAGCATGGGAATGTCCCTTGTATCAACCAGATCTTCTCGCAGCTGCACACGCAGTGGGAGCTTATGTGGAGGCACATCAGATAACGGGTAATAAGTCGTATCTAAGACGCGCAGAATACTGGGCAAATGCAGGACTCCCATTCCTCTATCATTGGCATCTACCGGATCGCCCGGGAATGCTCTACGCTTCAATACCTGTTTTTGGAACAACATTTTACACACACCCATGGTTCGGTGTCCCAGTTCAATGGAACGGGTTAGTCTATGCATACTATCTACAACGACTCAATCAATACGCAAAAGACGATAAATGGCAGAAAATCGCTGCAGGAATTACCACCAGTGCAATGTACCAGCAGTGGACAGATGGTGAACTAAAAGGAACATATCCCGACGGATTCTACGGATTCTGTACTGAAGGTAAAGGTCCACATCTAAATCCAGAAGATATTATGGTTAATGTCTACTCACTACGTGGTCTCGACCCGGGTGTTAAAACCGTAATTGCGGGTTCTATCCATCTGAGTTCTGGGGCAATACCTGATGCTGTCTCAACTTCGCGGAACGGAACAGTCAATTGGTCTCTGAACTATGCTGAAAATGAAACAAGCCACACGCTGATTGTAGGTTATGAAAAACCACCATCTGCCATCACCGCACGCGGAACCAAGGGTGATGAAACCAACACGCCAGAATTTGAGATTCCACAAGTCAACGCTTTAGAAGAGGTCACATCAGGATGGCGATATATCCCAGAAAAAGATGCAATCCTTATTAAACAGATACACACCACAACTGATATGCAGTTTCAACTCAAAAAATAGTGTTGATTTATTTTATGAATTTTCGTAAAGTGTTAAATATACTATCATCAAAGATAGATATTGATCCATATCTAATCACGAATAAACTCTCATTGAAGGAACATCTTACCCTTAGGAGGAACCATGAAAGCTAAAAGAATCGTATCACTAACATTTGCATTGGTTATGATCTCCATCATTGCCTTTGCTATAGTTGCTACGCAAGCAATAGCCCAAGATGCAGAAGATGGTGCAGACGATACTGCGCTATTCCCTTGGAAGGTAATTGCTACAGATATTATTTTAGTGGCAATCTTCAGTATTGTCGGGTTAATCATACTGATGATCGGATATAAGGTATTTGATCTCGCAACACCTTATGACCTAAACCGGCAAATCGCGGAAGAAAACAACGTAGCCGCAGGTATTGCTGTCGCGGGTGTCATAGTCTCGCTCGGCATCATCGTCCATGCTGCCATGGGTTAGAGAATGTTGTCCTAAGTCGTAGGTGGGGTTGTCCTGCCTACGACATATAGGACGATCAAGACTGCCGAACACATCTGAAAAACATCACTAAACCCTCCCACATCAGTAGAAGGTAGGCAATAAATGAAAACCTATAGCAAAATACGCGTAATAATATCAATAATAGTATCAGTTGTCGTTTTCTTAATAGTCTACAGTGCTTTAGATGAAAACAATCACGAATGGTTTTTCCCTGCAGTCTTCTCTTCATTCCTGACGCTTGCTTTCTTGCTGAGAAAGGCTTTGTGGGGTTTCATCTTAGACAAAGCTCGTGAGTTGTCCAAAGCCATACGAGATGAATAAAGCCTTGAATTGAATAGGTTGGAATATGGAAGAAACATCTTATTTATCAGAACAAACCATCACTTCAGAACAGATCCAAGACTGGGTAGAAACCTTCCACAGAGATGGATGTCTATTCCTTCAAAATGTGTTGACCCCTGCTCACTGCACTGAACTACGGAACGATCTGAATTGGGCACTGGAAAACAATCCGAATGGATTAAACAGTGGCAACTACGAATCAACCATGCATCTGAGCCATCGCATGTTTGAACATAGCAGAGCCAACCTACGCTTATTTGACATAGAACCTATCGTCTCCTTTGCCGAAGCACTTATTCCGGGTGAATGTCACATCATACACAACAACTCCTTCCAAACCCGACCTGGTGGTGGAATCACATCGTGGCACCAAGACGACTCACCACACTATATCGTAACCGATGGTGAACCTCCAAAAAACGTAAAACTTCCTGTAATTCTCTTTACTGCAAACTACTATCTAACGGACGTCACCGAGATTGAGCACGGAGGAACTGAAGTGATACCCGGATCACACTTATACGGGGCATCTCCACCAAACCCAATTGAGGGAACGGAGTGGGAAGACAAGGTTCAATACAACCTCGGCAAAGCAGGGAGTGTCATCATGTTTAACAATCAGGTTTGGCATCGCGGCGGTCCGAATCAGAGCCAACGCACCCGTTACATTACGCAGATAACTTATGCCCGCCGACTGGTAGGACATAAATTTTATCCGTTCATGAATTACAACATGCCAGAATCTGTCTATCGTGATGCCAGTCCACGACTCCGTAGGTTGTTAGGTTTTCTGAGTCATGGTGCATACGGTTAGATTTACTCACTTCAATCGCAAAATACATAACCACTAATATTGGAAGTGTTGATGAAAGCAATCGCGTTCACCGAACAAGGCGAAGTTGACGTACTGCAGTATCAAGAAGTCCCCACACCTACCCTTGGAACCGATGAAGTCCTCGTCAAAGTTAAATCCTGCGCAGTGAACTACCTTGACATCCACGCAAGACGCAACCGACCCGAAATAAAAAAGAAACTTGAAGAAACAGGAAAACCCCACATCTTAGGCTCCGACATCGCAGGTGAGATTGCGAACATATCTGGAACACACCCGCATCTCACTATCGGACAACGCATACTTCTTGCGCCATGCATTCCGTGTGGCGTCTGTAGCGATTGCATAAATGGGTATGAAAACCTGTGTGATACACAGCAGCTACTCGGATTCCAGACTGACGGCGGATATGCAGAATTCGTCAAAGCACCCGTCAAAAATGCAATACCCATTGCAGATACACTCTCCTATTCAAAAGCATCTACCCTCCCTATTGCATATCTCACTGCATGGCACATGCTCATCACACGCGCGCAACTCTACGCCGGTGAAGATATACTGATTCTCGGTGCAGGCGGAAGTGTCGGCAGCGCAGGATTACAGATTGCCAAACTTCTCGGCGCGCGAATCTTCGCAACAGCAAGCACCAACGAAAAACTTACACGAGCAAAAGAGCACGGTGCTGATATTACGATAAACTATGCCGATGTAGACTTTTCAGAGGCGATACTTGAGGAAACAAACGGACGTGGTGTTGATGTTGTCTTAGAGCATGTTGGTGCTGCCACTTGGGAAAAGAGTATCAGAAGTCTTGCGAAAAACGGAAGGCTTGTCTCTTGCGGCGTAACAACGGGGAATATTGGTGAAATCAACATCCGTAAGATGTATCAAAAGCAGCTCACACTTATGGGATCAGCATTAGGCACAACTGCAGAACTCAGAACGTTAGTGCGTCTGGCGGAACAAGGGAAGTTAGTCCCCATTATAGATAGAACACTACCTTTAGCACAAGCATCCGAGGCACACGAATTGTTGGAATCGCGTAAAAACTTTGGAAAGATATGTCTTATCCCATAAACCGTAATTATGCGCCGAGTGGCCCCTGTGAATACACAACGTCTTCCCCGAACTGTTCAATCAACCATTCCCGTAACGGAACATCCTCATCAGTTGGAACATACCGACCGTTATTCTTCACGGCTGCCCCAAGTAACTGGCGACGAATCGGGTCGCAACGTTTATAGAGATGTTCAACCGTCATATCATCTTTAGGACGAATCCATCTATATCCATATCCATAAAAGAGTGCTTTACGCGTAATCTGTGAAGTGTTCGGACTGCGCGAGTGCCAAAGTCGTCTGTCAAACAGAACTGCAGTACCAGGTTCCACACAGACAGGCATTGCATCATTGGGAACATCATCAGCAATCTTTTCACGCGGGTCACGACTGATTTCCGATTCAGGTAGTGGTACATCCGATAGATGGCTACCAGGACGAATGTAAAAGTTACCACGACCCGGTTCTGAAACATCTGTCAGGAAATACGCAACCTTCAACGATAGACGGGGACGTGGGTGTGTCTCCATCTCAATATTCACACGTCCACTATCCTGATGCCATTCCAACCATCCATCACCCTTCTCTGCATCTTGCGGAGCTGGCGGTTTTACATGCATGTGTGCATGGTATAGGAAGATATTCCATCCCAGAATACCCCAGACTTTCGGCAGTGTAGTCGGATGGTCAACAAGGTTCAAGAACACGTCATCTTGGTGTAAGAAATTAGAAAAACCCCAGTGATTACCTTCTGTTGCTCTACCAGTAGAAAGTGCCTCGTTATGAAGTTTATCAACAGCATGTGTCAGGTGTTCCACTATCTCTGATGTCAACGCATTCGGCACGTAAAGGTATCCCTGTTCTTCAAAATGTTTTCGTTCTGCTTCTGTTAATAGGTGTGAAAGGCATTCATTCTTCATAGTCGAAACTCCGTTGAACATGTATCTCTTATTATATCCTATAAGATGCTGATATGTCAAAAGGAACACATAATTCAAAAACCTGCGTTTTTCTGCAGTAATTGTATGAACTAGGATTTGCAGGATTTCAAATTACCAGGACAAGACGTTGAGTCCGGCATTGGAATAAAAATAAATATGAAAAACGCATGAAAAAGTGGTATAATTTATCTCACGGATTGGATGAGATCGAATTTTTACAGTATTTCTCAATAGTAACATTTCTATCATTATCTTTAGAATATTACCTGTCAAACTGCAGTTAAGATTTGTAGGAACATGATTCTTAGGAGACACTCATGACAACTAAAGCGACAGAGACTCGTGAAGACCATTGGAGTCGTCCTGTGGCTATGGATCCCAATGGGCAATGGTTATCTTTACGGGAAGTCATAGAAGAAGAACCAGCACGGCTGTCATTTATCCAATTATCTCCTGAACAACAAGCAGAATTAGTAGTTGAACGTATTCGACAACGTCCTAAATTTGACGTTGGTATTTTGGGTATAGGGATATTAGACAGAAAACGTGCTATTAATGAAGTACGGACGCGAACAGCTATAGGACGCACTCTAATTGAAATTGAACATAGAATGATTAGAATGTT
The DNA here is from genome assembly GCA_009839975.1 of Candidatus Poribacteria bacterium. GTDB lineage: Bacteria > Poribacteria > WGA-4E > WGA-4E > WGA-3G > MSPOR6. The sequence continues at coordinate 4,892 of VXOP01000378.1, read as the reverse complement.
GCTTGAACGAGCTCGCCAAGGGAACCTATAAACTGTCAAAAAATAACGCGTCACGGGCAAAAGAAAGCATTTTAAAACGGAACCTGATTTGAAAATACTTGCTATTGATTCCAGTTATGACCAGATTACGCAAGCCTCTTATACTTACCGAAATCGGCATGTGTATCCTTATCTGGAATCCAAAGGATTTGAACTTGTGCGTTGTCAAGGGCAATCGTCACGACGCAACTACGTTGAACCGGAAGCATGTCGAGAAGATATCGTCTACATAACCGGCGTTGGGCACGGTACCGCGACAACATATATGGGTGAATATGGCAACCCAATTTTTGATATAGGGAAATATCAACCCGATGAACCAGATGGAACAATCGTTCACTTTTTTGCTTGTCAAACCGCTGTAAAACTTGGACCCGACTTTGTGAATCTTGGATGTCTCGCTTACTTTGGATACGACGAAGATTTCATAGTTTTGATGTATGTGTCCGATGCTTTTTTCGACTGTGATTCTGAAATTGATCGCGCGTTTGCTGATGGTTTGACAGCAGAAGAGGTATACAAACGCGTGGTCTCATATTATAATCAGAAGATAGATGAATTGAAAGAAGGAGGACACTACGATGCGGCTGCTGCTTTAGAACATAACCGTGATCATCTTAGTGCCCCCTCAATTGATCCAAAATGGGGAGATAAAAAAGCAAAACTGCCGACAAGTAACAATTAACATATCATCCCTACGGGACTAAAGACACACTCACAAAAATAAATTTCCTTAAATTGACACCGTGGTTACAGTTCATATACACACAATCCAAGAAATAGTCTATCTTTGGCGAAGGTATTATAGGTAGAAACTTGGGTGATTTAATATGTTATCCAAAAAGGGTGGTTTTTCTGATATGAAGAGAATAGTTTACCAATCACTTTTGTAAAATAATCAGCGACAACAACACTGAAGAATAAACATAATCCGATTTCTTAATAATTCCTCTCTTATTAACAACGTTCACACAGACTACCATCATGGATGCAGTAAAAACGTAAACGAAGATTTCTATTATTACCATTTCTACTACTACCTGACACTATACTAACTCTGATTCTGAAATCCTTCACACCCTCACTCAGAAGGCGTCTCGTTCTGTAGTTTAGCAAGTTCGGCGCGAAGTCGTTCCAACTCAATTTCCACTTCCTGTCTCCTTTTCTCCTCCTCAGCTGCCCTCGCTTCCGCTTCCTCACGAAGTTCCTTTTCTTGCAACCGAAGTTCTTTTTCTTGCAACCGAAGCTGCTCTTCCTCCATAGATGTTGTAATCGGTGTGCCATCAGGAAGATATGGACGCAAAAGTCGGACATGTGTTGTGAGATCGTCTGTCCACTGAAACCACAGATTCAATGCCGCGCTAAACAAACTACCTTCTATCTTCTCCTATGTATATCAGAAACATGTTTACTTATCACCCTTCACAGCACGATTCGGCAGACTAAAACCGATACCACGTTTGGATGACTCAATAAAATCACAAAGATAATCAACGTCCGCGTTACCTTGTATCTCTTCTCTGACTTTCGTGACAGCATGCCTTAAGGGAATTCCAGAACGGAATAGAATACGATAGGCTTTCTTCAGGAGGGAAAAAGTTTCAGGGGATAATCTTGACAATGGATTAATTCGAGAGGTACGTATACCGATACGATTTAGATCTCTAACTCGTGCAGGATGACCCGCGGAAAGCATGAACGGCGGAATGTCTTGTGCTATCTTTGAACAACCCCCTGCCATTGCCATCTTACCAACACGCACAAATTGATGGAGCGCAGCATAGGCACCAAGCCTTACGTCATCCTCAATTGTTACATGACCAGCAAGGGTCGCAAAATTTGCCATGATGATTCTACTACCGAGAACAGAATCATGCGCAACATTCACCCAATTCATCAAAAGGTTGTCATCACCCACCACGGTTTCACCATCATCAAACGTAGAACGTGAAATTGAGACATACTCACGAAATATATTTCGGTCCCCAATACGGACAAAACTACGTCCACCCGTATATTTTAGGTCTTTTGATGGATTGCCAATTGAAGCACCGAAAAAAATCTGACAATCTTCACCTATTATTGTCCACTTATCAATCTGAACATGCGGCCCGATAACAGTATTCGCACCAATCTGAACATGATCCTCAACAAGAGAATAGGGACCGATACTGACACCTTCTGCAATGTCAGCTGTAGGTGAAATTATTGCGGTTGGATGAATATTTGTCTCTGACACAAGTGTTGCCTCAACTTTCTGATGGTATCAACCAAATTAGTAAATTTATGTATATATAATGACATTATGGTGATGACTCGGTTTATGTATCGGCGAGGGCAATAGACAATTCAGCCTCTGTCGCAAGAGCATCATCTACATAAGCCTCACCTTTAATTCGCGCTAAATTACGTCTTCTTTGAATAATCTCTATCTCTAATCGGAGCTGGTCTCCCGGAATAACTGTCCTGCGAAAAGTCGCTTTACTGATAGAACGGAAATACCCAAGTTGTTCATCCTCACCAATTTCTTGTAATAACAACCATGCACCCAGTTGCGCAAGTGCCTCAACTTGCAGCACACCCGGCATCACAGGTTGCGCAGGAAAATGTCCCTCAAAGATCGGTTCGTTGTATGTCAGGTTCTTAATGCCAACCGCTCGCTCACCGTTCCGATAGTCAATAACTCTATCAATCAAGCACATCGGATGACGATGGGGTAGAACTCGATAAATATCCTTCGCCTCAACAGGAGCCTTCGTCTCTACATCTCCTACCCCACGGAAATCAAGAAACCCATTCTCTGCAAGGGCACGAACAAACTGAGCATGGAATGTATGTCCACTCCGCATTGATATGACCCTTGCTTTCGGCAAGTAACCAGAAAGGTAAAGATCACCGATGAGATCAAGCGTCTTGTGACGTACAAACTCATCCTTAAATCGCAATTCAGAACTCGTCTCCCCATCACCCTTAACAACCAGAACATTCTCATAACTTGCACCTTTACCTATCCCAAGAGACTGAAGTAATTCTATTTCAGATTCAAAGCAGAAACTACGAGCGGGTGCAATCTCACTCATATAGGTCTCTTCTGATATGTCCCAAGTGGCAAATTGAGGTGATGTTTGCGGGTGATCATACGCGAATGTAACTTCAAAAGTATCGGAAGGAAGGAAAACAAGCTGCTTGTTATCATCTGAAACAGCGAAGGGTTCTGTCACTTGAATATATTTGCGTGGAACTTCTTGCTCTGTAAAACCGACTTTCTGAATTTCAGTGACATAAGGGAGAGCACTCCCATCAAGACTTGGTGGTTCCTGGGCATCTATCTCTATTCTCGCATTGTCAATTCTAAGTCCTGCAAATGCGGATAATAGATGTTCAATGCTGCTAATTGTCGTCTCACCAGACTGTAAACTTGTACATCGTGGTAATATCTCTGCACAGTTATCAGGACAAACTTTAACCTCCGGACTTCCGGGTTCATCAACCCGTTCAAAGACAATACCGGTATCAGCAGGAGCAGGTTTTATCGTCATCTCAACCGCTTCTCCAAGCATCAAACCTATACCAGCAATCTTAATATCAGACCTCAGTGTTCGTTGAAATTCGTCATTTCCCATATAGCAGTTTGACTCCGTTTACGTATATATGTTTATTTTGTATCTTTTATATTGCATAAGCCATGCTCCTATCTCGTATTCGTCAAGGCTTTCTTTCGTTTAATTATACGTCTCATTCTATTATGTTCAGCAAGCGTCTTAGAAAAATGGTGTTTTCCTTCATCTGTCGCAACGAAATAGTAGAATTCAGTTTCTTCTGGTCTTAATGCACCTAAAATAGAAGCCATGCCCGGATTACCAATCGGACCGGGCGGCAACCCTTTATTCAGATACGTATTATAGGGTGATACATAAGCTAAGTCAGCTCTTGTCAGTAACCTTTTCGGCTCCCCCAATGCATAGAGAACTGTCGGGTCTGCTTGCAGTCGCCAGTTATCCTTAAGTCTATTATGGAACACACCTGATATAATCGGTATCTCTTCTTTTGATGCTGCTTCCCTTTCAATAATTGATGCCAAAGTAATTATCTCATGCCGTGTAAAACCTAATGCTTCTGCTTCTTCAGCTAATGTCTCGTCCCATCGCTTCTCAAATTCTGACAACATCATCCGGACAACTGTTCTTGCAGTACTACCCTCCGCAAATTTGTAAGTACTCGGAAAAAGATAACCTTCCACCGAAACCCCTTCAGGGATATATTTCTGCAATAACTCCGGTGACTGCATAGCCTCAATAAATAAATCCGCAGCACCTAAATCAGACATTTCCCATAGTTCAGCGATCGCTTTAGCAGTCTTACCTTCTGGTACCGTGAAAGTCTGATACGTAATTTGTCCCTTCTTAATTTCATCAAGTATCTGGTTTAGAGACATATCACGACTGAGTTGATAATTACCCGCGCGAAGTTTAGTACCGATACCACGGTACCGAACGACAAGTCTAAAAACCAGAGAACTCCGGATTAAATTATGGGTAACAAGATGGTTTGCTATTGTTGTTGTATTACTCCCGGGCGTAATTGTAATAGATACCAACTCCTCAGAAGATGCGGTTGGAGACATATAGTATCCAAATACCAAAACCGCACTCAAACATAAAACACCAATACTCCCAAGCGCGTATAAACAGTACCTTCTAAATCGTGTTCGTGTCAACACGCTTGCTAAGTCACGAACAAACATGGGATGCCTCCCAAAAAACGCTGCTTGAGCAACCATTATAAACCACAATAAAACTTATCTACGTTTATCCTTTCGTCATTAACTACTATCAGATTCACTATTTATATAC
>VXOP01000107.1 GCA_009839975.1 Candidatus Poribacteria bacterium | reverse complement strand
AACTATATATTCAAGGCAAAATCAACTTATTGCAAGCCTAAAACTACTTATTGCGTAATTTTTTCCGGGTGTGTAAATAATTTGTCAGTAGTAGGCACTCGGAGAGTGCCTACTACTGTTAAAGAGTTTTGTAGGTTGGGCGGATATACAGATCCGCCCAATATCTTGTTTCTACATGCATCTACCGATTGAATAGGAATGATCGGGACGATATAAGAGCCCAGAGTAGGTCTTCCGTGTCTTCCCGTCTCGTAGTTTCATCAGTAAGATGTGTCTTTGCGGTTTCAAGTTCCGTTTTACTTGGTAAACGGCTTAACGTCATTAGGTATAATTCTGTTGCCAATTCTTCAGGTTGCATCTTTTCCCCTGTTTTGGGTTCAAGAAGCTGTGTAATGGTGCCGTTTCGATTTTTTAGCTTCCCGTTCACATAAGGGGAGTTGATGATGTGAAGTGCCTGGGTGAGAGTTGGTTCAAGTAATGGGTCTAAGTTTCCTAAGAACTCCCTATTAGATCGTCCGAAAAGACTGAGAAAACGGGAGCTGACCGGTAACGGCAACTCAACAGCACGCATGCCTTGTGGATACCTACCATATTTCTCTGATGCGCCTGTAACGTCGTTAAGAACATCAAGCAACACTTGTGCCATTAGGGGACGCGGCATGAATCGAGAGAAGAACCTATCGTCTAATTCATTCGTTTCATTCGGTTCAGCAGAGAGTTGATAGGTGCGTGAGTTCAGAATGAGTTTGATAATATGTTTGGTATCATATCCGCTTCGTATCAACTCTTCAGCTAATGCTTCTAAGAGTCCTTCAACGCTTGGCGGTGTAGTCGCTCGCATATCATCAACTGGGTCAACGATGCCTCTTCCGAAATAGTGGCTCCACAAGCGGTTTACGGTAGCTTTTGCGAAGTATGGATTTGAATCAGCGGTGATCCAATTTGCGAGATGGTCTATGGCTTCCGCTCGGTATGCTTCTGGGAGTGTTTCCCCGCCGAGGAATGTCGGTTGTGCCACTTGTCCGCGATTTCCTTGAACAGATTGATTAATTACGCGTCCGCCGGGGTTGTGGTAGACGACCAATTCTTGATAGAGTTCTCCACCGCGTGTGTTGACTTTACCGGTGAATGCTGCGAAGTTCCAATAATCATCTGTCGTCCATTCATCAAATGGATGCTTATGACATCGGGCACAACTCAAGCGTATACCGAGAAACACTTGTGCGGTAGTTTCAGCTCTACCAGAAGGCTGTCGTTCAATCCGATAATAGTTTGTGGGGCCGCTTTGATAGGTACTGCCTGTGGATTGCAAAATATCTCGGACGAATTCATCGTAAGGGGTGTTGTCGGCGATAGCATCCTTTATGAACTGATGGAATAGTGTTGCGCCTCGTTCTCCAAATTCTCCGTTTCCTAACCGTCGTGGATGAACACGAAGCATATCCGCCATTTTTAATGTGCGTAGGTTCACCCATTCTGGTGTACCCATAAGTTTATCAATGAGGATAGTCCGTTTATCCGGGTTTTTATCTGAGAGAAATTCTCTTACTTCGTCTGAGGCAGGTAATTTCCCGATTGTATCCAGATATATCCTACGAATGAATTCAGAATCTGAGGAGAGTTCAGATGGTCGTACATTTAGTTTTTTGAGTTTTGCAGCGACGAATTCATCAATGAAATTATTTGTGTGAATTTCTGGGAACGGTTTCCCATCAGCTGCTCTTGGTACAGTGATAAAAGTAGAGGTAACTTCCCCTAAGAATCTTGCTAAGATAGCTGTGCCGCCCCAACGTGTGCTTGTGACCAGCCCATCTTCTGTTACTGTTGCGACAGGTTCATCTTTAGATTCGTATACAGTTTGGTGTGTGACATCTTCGGTGGACCCGTCAGTAAAATGTGCGAGAACTTTCACCTGCTGGGTTTCGCCAACAGTATTGAAAGCGACTTCTTTGGGTTCTATTTCAAGCTTTTCCAGACGTGGTTCGTCCGGTGAAAAATGAGCACCTGCTTCAATCCATCGGAGTATAGTTTCTGCTTCATCAGACCCGACTTCGAATCGGACGCCACCAGCGTGTGGTATCTGTCCTGTAGGTTTTAAATAGAGCAGGCTCTGTTCAGGTTCAATCAAGTTAATACGTCTTCCACGGTTGTGGTGTACGATGGGTTCGTAATCGCTTTCTGGATTGAGTGTTAGAAGGGAAAGATTTAAACCTCCTTGTCCACCGAATTTGCCGTGGCAAAGTCCTGCGGAACATCCCATCTTGTCCAGAATTGGTGCGATATTCTTTAGAAATAGAGGTGTGGTAGTTTCTGCTTTATTATCCGTTTGTGTTTCACTATCTATATTTCCCCAACAAGTTGAGGGAATAAGGGTGCATGTATATGCAAAAATAGCACATACTATCAAGATAGGAACTGAAATGTTCCGTCTACCGTTCTTCATTTCATTTCTCCTTGCTGAGTAAGGAATTCTTGGTGATTGTTTTACCAACAGTTTATGTCGCGTTCAACGTTTGACTTTGATACTGCTATTGTTATGTTTCAATTTAGGTTTTGAGACTTTTTTTACAGTTTATACAAAGACTTTTTGAAAAACTTCAGACATATTTTCAACGAAGAGGAATGCGAGTCCGTCTTGGATGTCTTCTGGGATTTCGACAAAATCTTTTTCATTTCCTTGTGGAATAATGATTGTCTTTATACCAGCCTGTTTTGCGGCAAGTATTTTTTCTTTAATTCCACCTATGGGTAGAATTCTCCCTCTTAGTGTCAATTCACCTGTCATTGCAACTTCCGGGTTAACGCCCCGGTTTGTAACGATAGATGCGATTGCTGTTGCCATAGTAATACCTGCGGAGGGACCATCCTTTGGAATTGCGCCTGCGGGGACGTGTATATGGATATCATCTTGTAATATGTTAGCGTCCCCTTTCAGTGATGATGTTTGTGATTTAACATAAGTGAGTGCAGTTTGTGCAGATTCTTGCATGACATCTCCGACCTGTCCAGTAATGCGTAGGTCTCCTTGTCCATTCTGTTTCTGTGTTGCGGTTGCTTCTACAAATAGGATTTCGCCGCCTGCGGGTGTAACTGAAAGGCCGGTGGCGACTCCTACATCAGCGGTTCGTCCTGCGATTTCAGATTCAAATTTCGGTGGTCCGAGGTAATTTGGTATTTCTTTATTTTTAATAGTCGTAGGGCCGGTTTCTCCTTCGGCGACTCTACGAGCGGATTTACGACAGAGCGTTCCGAGTTCCCGTTCTAAGTTTCGGACACCTGCCTCGCGGGTGTATCTTGTAATCACTTCATGGATAGCGTCATCAGAAATATCCAATTGTTGCTCTGTAATTCCGTTTGCGGTTAATTGTCTGGGAATAAGGTATTGTTTCGCGATTTGCTTTTTCTCATTTGAGGTGTATCCTGGTAAGTCAATTGTCTCCATTCTATCTCGTAGTGGTGGTGGAATGGTGTGAATTTGGTTTGCGGTTGTAATAAACATGATGTTTGATAGGTCAAACGGCACATCCAAGTAGTTATCTGTAAATGCGTGGTTCTGTTCGGGGTCAAGTACTTCGAGCAGTGCAGCTGCGGGATCACCTCTAAAATCTGAACCGAGTTTATCAATTTCGTCAAGCATGAAGACAGGATTATTAGATTCGGCTTGTCTTAGTCCTTTAACGATTCGTCCAGGCATTGATCCTATGTAGGTGCGTCTATGTCCCCGTATTTCAGCTTCGTCGTGTATACCTCCTAAAGAGATTCTGACAAATTTTCTCCCGGTTGCACGTGCTATAGATTTACCAAGCGATGTCTTTCCTACGCCTGGTGGTCCGACGAAGCAGAAGATGGGGCCCTTCATATCATTTTTGAGGAGTCGGACAGCGAGATAATCTACAATTCGTTCTTTGACTTTTTGTAGATTGTAGTGGTCTTCATCGAGTATTTCTAATGCTTTTGTTAGGTCAATTGTGTCTTCCGTGTTGACTGACCACGGTAGATTTAGAAGCCAATCCAAATAGTTGCGGGAAACAGTAGATTCTGGAGAGAAGGACTGCATTTTTGTAAGTCGATTTAGTTCTTTTAAAGCTGCTTTATGTGCTCTTTCTGGTAGTTTTGCTTCCTTTAGTTGTTCACGCATTTCTTCCACATCAGAAGCTAAATCGTCTGCTTCTCCGAGTTCCGTTTGAATTGCCCTGAGTTGTTCTCGTAGAAAGTACTCGCGTTGTCCTTTATTGATAACAGCTTGGGCATTAGATTGAATTTTACTTTCCAATTCATATAGGTCAACTTCTTTTGCGAGTATAACTGCGAGTTTGTTGAGTCTTTCCGGTATAGGAACAGTTTCAAGAATTTGCTGTTTTTCTTGCGGTTTTAGGTCTAAGACTGTAGCGATGTAGTCAGCTAAGCGTCCGGGTTCTTCGATATTTTTTGCCATGAGTCCATGTTCTTCTTGGTATCGTGAGGAAAGATGTACTATGCGTTGTAACATTTCGTCTGTACTTCGGACGAGAGCTTCTATTTCCATATTTTCTTCGTCATCATTTTCAATTTTCTCATCATCTTCTATGAGTCTGACGCGTGCCTTCATGAAGGGTTCTGTATAGAGGATTTCCTGGACTTCCACACGTGAGCGTCCGTTTGCGAGGAATATTACATCTTCATCGTCTTTTTTTGTTCGTATGATGTGAATTAGGCTTCCGATTGGGCTTAATTCATCTATTGTCATGTCCTTTACGGCGTGCGGGTCTGTGTCTAAACTTCGTCCTGAAGTTGTTTGGAAAATACAGAGTTCTCTATCACCGTTCAACATTGCATCATCAACAGCATCCATTGCTACTTTTCCTGACAACGCGACGTGATGCGGATGGAATGGTGGAACCGGTGGCATATATGGAAAGATAACGAGGTCATCTACGGGTAGAATCGGTAGTTCTACCGTCTCTATCTGTTCGTCAATATCTTCATTTTGTTCAATATTCTCTTGCTTCTTGTTTTTTTTCACTGCTATTTCTCCTTCCATCTATTTCAGGTGCATCAAGTGTTAATCTTCATTTACGACAATTGTGTTGTCATTATTAACACTGCGGATCCATCCGCGTTCACCTTCAATAATCACTTCTGTATCAAGTGCAGCGCATAGTTTTTTGTATTTCTGCAGTGTTTCAACAGCAGTTTGTTCCAGGACATCATGGGTACTTGATGCGTTGGTATCATTGGTTTTGAGAAGACTTGGTTGCGGTATTGATGCACCTTTTTTATTAGTTAAAATAGGTATAATTTCAATAGACTTGAGCACACCTTCTTTAAAGGTTGCTTTGGGTATAATTGTTCTGACGTGCTGTAGTTCATAAGTGTCGTATATGAAGTCAGCTAAGCTATATATTATAGGTTTTCCTTTGTATATTTCAATACCTCCTAAGGTATGGAGTTGTTGACACAGCACCATATCCGTCCCAGCATCAATGAGTGCTTTCGCGAAGAGGCGTTGTCTGCCAATACTTGCTTGTCGTGTTTCTTTTTTTGCTTCTCTTTTTCCCCAATGCAGCCAGACGATGATAAGTGCTGCTTCATTTTTTACCTGTTTAACTGCGTGCATCATCTGACTATATGCTGCAGAAGCGACTACGTTCAGAGAAGCCATATTGAATTCATTTCCTCGTAGATAGGCGAAAAGTGCTACCTTATAACCTTTGACATTGAGCCATGCGGGTAAATTTGCCGCTACAGGCGAAACACCTGCTCCTATTGATTTGACGTTATACCACGCTAAATTGGTTAATGTATCTTCCAAGGCGACGGTTCCGAAGTCCAAAATATTTGGAGATGCTAAAGAAACTACGTCAAAACCTGCGTTAGCAATAGCGCGTGCCAATCCTGGTGCTGCTCGAAAATGATGTTGTTGTATGATGCTTGGTTCTCCTCTGTCAGAAATACTAGCGTTTAGCGACATAGTCGCTACATCTGCTGATTGAATGATGGATGCTGTTCCTTCAAAAAACACGCCTGCTCCTTGCCGTTCTATTATCGGTGTTAGACTACTGCCGATTGTGATATCTCCGACAGCAAGGACGGTTATTTCATGAGACTCTATCTCCGAGGCGTGTAGGGCATTACCGCTGTGCAAAATCGGAACGATACATAAGATTATAATTATTACACTTTTCATTTTTCTTTTTTTAGTTGATTGCCGATTGCTATCAGAGCATCTGCAAGTGTATGTATTTCAGATTGACCGGAGTCTTGTAGTTTTTGTGTCTCTGTCTGCAGACCATCAATTTGTGCCTGAAAGTCAGTTGCAAACTCATTGACAAGCATGGATAGTTTTTCAAGGTCATTTTCAGTACGACTAATATGTTCGTCAATACGGTTATCTACATGAAGCATTATGTTGTCGGGTATATTTCCGTATTGTGCTTTGATATCCGATATTTCTTTTAGCAATCTTGCTTCAACTTCGACGACGTTGTGTTGCACATTTCCGAGTTCTATTGTCAATTTCTCAAGTTGATCGTTGTATTTACGAAAGTCTGCTCCAAATATAGCGTCTCTGAGATAGGATTCTAAGTTTTGGGGTCCTGTTTGTTGTGTTTCTTGTGTATCTTCAATCAGAGGCGGATGCTGTGTTTCTTTCATCAATTATCTCCAATGCATAGGTTAGCCCGTAAGAATAATCATCTAATCTTAACTGGTGAAAGTTTATGGATAATTATATAGATTATCAGGTTTCTGTTCTTCCCGTTCAACGTCTAATTGTATTGAGAGTTTATCTTCTTGTTCGGATTCATCGTCCATCTGTGTACGATTTGCGTTGAATTCTTTCAGGATGCAGTTTACGATATCTTCGCTGTATGCTTCAGCTGAAACTTGTCTCTGATTTGCTTCCCACGCCATTCTTGCGACCGCTTCAAAGTATTCTGCATGTTTATATGCCTCTAATAGGTCACTGCCTCTTGAAAATGTACCGTGTCCGATCCAGTAAAGGATATGACGCATTGGTTCAGTTCCGTTTTCAAAAAGTCGTAAACTTTCATAAGATAACTCAGGAATTCCTGGTACTCTTTCCTGAACGAACCCGATTCCGCCAGAGGCATCATATATGATAGGGGTTTCCGGTTCATACCCTTTAAGAAATTGATAGAAACGGTCTGGCTGTCCGTGTTCTGTCCGCGAGATTAGGTTCAAAAACTTTGGCTGCAAATGGACTAATGCTTTGAATCCATTTTTTTCGAGTTGTTCAAAAATGAGTAGATAGTGGAACATTTCACTTGTCGGCACACACGGTTGTGGAGCATTGTCTTGCTCGTGCTGTGTCTGTGTGCCAAATCGCATACGATAGTGTGTGCCATCTGGTTCTACCTCGATCACGGTCACATTAAGTGCCGGATGCTCAATTGCTATCATGTCCAACCGAGAACCAGATTTTGTCAGAAGCACATGTCTACCCGCTAATCCTTTTACAACGATTGCTTTAGGGAGCGCGTATCGTGGTGAATCGTCATAGTTGATGAGACACTTCGTATCTACTGGTTCTGATAATATCACCCCCATATTTCCTGCGGATGCCCAGAGGTAATCATGAGCGTGTGCATGCGTGCCAACCCATCCCATTTGTCCGATACAGGTACCTAATTCAGTATCGGGTGAAATGGGGTTCAGATTGGGTTGAAATCCCCTTGCAACCCACTGCTGATAGCGGTAACTGTGCGGTGGTGGTATTTGCTGATGCGTCAAGTAAGGATTGACTAATGTAAATTCCACGTGTGCCTTTGATATTATTTTTCTATTTTCATATACCTTGTTTTAAAATATACCATGTTTTCTGTGGCTTTTGCAACTAAAATCGTTAATCCACGTTTGCTACAACGACCCGTTCGATTCCTGCATAATCATTTATAAATTGAGAGTGTATGTATATCGGTTGTTCATCAAGCATTGCTTTAACAGGTTCTGCTTGCTTTGCCCCGATTTCAAATATCAATTTACCTTTAGGCAGTAGGAAATTAGGTGCTTCTAAGATAAGTCTCCGAATAACAGACAGTCCATCATCTCCTGCTATTAATGCAATATGGGGTTCATGATCGTATATATCTTTGCTTAGTTCCTTGCTCTCATCAATTGATATGTAGGGTGGATTGGAGACGATCCAGTTGAATTTCTTAGGTTTCACTTGTTTTATTGGTTCAAATAGGTTTCCTTGAATAAGTTCTATACGATCTGCACATTCATGTAAATCTCTGTTTTTTTTTGCAACAGTCAATGCTTTCTTACAGATGTCAGTTGCAATAATACCACATTCTGGCATATTAACTGCGAGTGAAATTGCAATTGCGCCACTCCCTGTTCCTATTTCTAATATGTTTTCTGGCTTATTATCATTGGATTTCAATACTGTTTCTACGATGAATTCTGTTTCAGGACGGGGTATCAACACGTTTTCGTCAACATAGAAATTTAGAGACATGAATTCTTTATGATTGGTTAGATAACTTATAGGTGTTCTTGCAATGCGTTTCTTTATTAATTCTCGCAGTATTGTTAAGTCTTCTTGAAAAACGGGCATGTCAAAATGTAGATAGAGTTGCAGTCTACTTTTTTTAAGTAGGTGTCCGAGTAACACCTCTGCATCTAAACGGGGGTTTGGTATATTATGTTTTTGAAAATAACTTGTAGTCCACTCAAGGAGCTCAAGCACGTGCCAGATTTTGGAAGCCATATATCTTATCTGCTTTTGCGGAACTCCGTTGTGAAAGTTAAGGTAGGAATAATTTGGCATTTGTCGCCAGTTAATATTTTGATGGTGCTTCGCTCTACCCGACCTACAAACTGAAAATGTGAAAATCAAAAGTTTAACTTTCCACGTTTTTTAACATTTCAACTTGGTCGGCAGTTGTCAATCGTTCAATGAAAGGATCTAATTCTCCATCTAAAGTGCCATCTAACTGATAGCTGCTAAACTGGATACGGTGATCAGTTACTCGAGATTGTGGGAAATTATATGTACGGATCTTTTCACTCCTATCGCCACTGCCTACCATTGACCTACGGGTTTCAGCACGTTCACTGTCCAATTCAGCTTGCTTTCTTTCTTGAAGTCGAGCACGCAAGATTTTCATTGCCTTTGATCTATTTTTGTGTTGTGATTTCTCATCCTGCTGCGTTACGACAAGCCCTGTAGGAATATGTGTTATACGAATAGCAGAATCTGTTGTGTTGACACTCTGTCCACCTGGTCCAGAAGAGCGATATGTATCTATGCGTAATTCTGTTGCCTCGTCAATCTGTATGTCTATCTCTTCTGCTTCGGGGAGAACTGCGACAGTAACTGCAGATGTATGAATACGTCCACTGGTCTCCGTTGTAGGAATTCGTTGCACACGATGTATACCTCCCTCATACTTTAGCAACCTATATGCAGATTTCCCTTCGACTGAAAAGACTACCTCTTTGAAACCTTTGAGTCCAGTAGCATTGGCACTGAGCATGTCTACTTTCCACCCTTTTCTCTCAGCATAACGTGTATACATTCGAAAAACTTCTGCGGCAAATAGACTTGCTTCTTCTCCACCCGTGCCAGCACGGATTTCTATGATGACGTTCTTCTCATCATTTGGGTCTTTTGGAATAAGAAGCAACTTAATGGATTCCGTTAACGCATCAATTTGTTGTTTAAGGTCTAACAGTTCTTCTTGTGCGAGTTCAACCATTTCAGGATCATTTTCTTCTGCTAATAGAAATTCTGTCTCTTCAATTGCTGTTTCCAATTGCTGGTAGTCCTTGTAGGCTGTTACAATTGGAGAAAGTTCAGCGTGTGTTTTTGACAGTTCCTGCAGACGTTGTGGATTTGAAATTTGTGCTGGATCGCTTAATGATTTTTCAACATCTATGAATTTATTCTGGATGTCTTTTAGTTTATCAAACATATCAACTGTTCGCTTTTAATCTCTTACGATCTATTCGTGTTTTCCTGATGAACACATTGCATAGTCTCAATTGTGTTATTCTTTTGATTGATCAGTGAGTCCGTAGCGACGGCGGAAACTTTCTACACGACCTGCTGTGTCAATAAAACGTGTCTGCTGTCCTGTATAAAATGGATGGCATTTTGCACAGACGTCTACGCGCATCTCTGATTGGGTCGAGAAGGTTTTATATGTTGCGCCACAGACGCAAGTAATAGTGCATTCAGTTGTCTCGGGATGAATTTCGGGTTTCATTGTTTATCTCCTAATTATCTTATTGTTGTCCTTCTTTGAGGCACAAACTGGAAAGTTTGTGCTACAAAAAAATACATCATATATTTGAAGTATAATGTCTACTTGCTGTTTCTAACAGTTTGTACTCGCTTCTTGCCGGGTCGTGCTGTACCTTCAAGCATATTGTCAAGGAATTCCTCGTTGGTCTTTGTTTTTTCTAACTGTTGTATAAGCAATTCCATAGATTCAGCCATACTCATTTGACTTGTTAATTTTCGCAATACCCATACTTTGTTGAGTACATCAGGTTCTAACAATAGTTCTTCACGACGTGTTTTTGATTTTTCGATGTTGATAGCGGGAAAAATCCTGAGTTCTAAGAGTGTCCGATCCATGTGAATTTCCATGTTAGCAGTTCCCTTGAATTCTTCATATATGTATGTATCAGACCGGCTCTCTGTATCAACAAGTACAGAGGCGATGATTGTTAGACTGCCTCCCTCCTCAAATTTTCGTGCGGCACCACAGAATTTACGTGGTTCTACAATTGCCATTGCATCTAATCCACCTGACAGTGTTCTCCCACTATGTGGTGCTGTCATATTATAGGCTCTTGCCAGTCGTGTCATGCTGTCAAGTAAGATCACGACATCCTCTCCACACTCCACCATCCGTTTTGCTTTTTCAATTGCCATTTCTGAAACTTGGATGTGACGCTCAGGTTGTTCATCAAAGGTAGAACTTATTACTTCTCCATTTACAGTCCTGATGACATCTGTGACCTCTTCTGGGCGTTCATCTATCAGTAGAAATATGAGTGATACTTCTGGATGATTAGCCTCAATGCCACAAGCGATGTTTTTCAGAAGTGTCGTCTTTCCACTAAATGGCGGAGCGACGATTAGTCCTCTTTGTCCTTTGCCGATAGGGGCTATGAGGTCAATAATTCGTGTTCCATGTTCTGCAGGTGTGTGTTCCAGTTTGAATTTTTCATACGGAAATACCGGTCTGGGTGTATCAAACGGCGTTCTCATCTTTACAGTTTCGGGAGGTTGACCGTTTACCTTTTCTATCTGCAACAGTGCAAAATAACGTTCAGTTTTGTTCTCCGATTTTTTGGGAGGACGAATCACACCTTCTACAACATGTCCTGTCTGTAAACCGAATAAACGGATCTGTGATGATGAAACGTATATATCCTCATCACTCTGCAGATAATTTGAGCGAGGGGATCGGAGGAAACCGTAGTTCTGGTCCTTTTCGTCTAATATCTGTAGCACTCCCTTACCATATAAGGGTATGCCCTTCTCTGATGCTTTTTGAAGTATTCGCGTAATGAGTTCATCCTTACGTAACCCGTTAGTATCATCGATACCATAGGATTGTGCGATAGTATTTAATCCAGAAATCTCCATTTCCTGGAGCTTGCCTATATCCAAGCTCTCCATAGTAATATAACTCCTAAGTATTACCTGTATCTATTTTCATTTATTTTCTATAAGCACTCTATTTACGGAGCGATTTCATTGAAACTCATTTAAACAGAAGCAGGTCAATTATCTTGAATCAAACAGAAGCACAGAATTATGCGACCTGTTTTTATATTATAACGATAAATTTACCGGACGATGAGACCGGTCAAGAAAGATTATGATGCTTTTTTGGATCGTTATACACATTCTAACGCGTATACGCATCGTGCCCGACGGACAACCAACAGACAGTATTCATTTTTGATATTTCTTGGATGGCATCTGTCTGAAAAAAGCGGTATTGTGTATATTCTGGGGTCCGAGTGAAAGCGTTGGCAGGGATTTAACATCCTTTGTGTGTGTTATGACAGAGAATTTACTCCGATATTTGAATCATATCACATTATATTATACATGAATTTAAAGTAAACGTCAAGTCTTTTTTGAACTTTGATTTAGAAAACATGGACAAGCGCAAATAGTAAATCTGCAAAACTTACTCTGCAGTACTTTCTGTAATTGACCGAAGACGACGGAGTACTGCTGCATTATTACTGTTATGTTCTAAGAATTTTTCCCAGAGTGATGCTGCTTCATCGTTGTAGCCTTTTGAAACATAGTAGTCACCCAGTGCCAATACGGGTATATTTGATTTAGGGTTCATCTCTATTGCTTCTTTAAATGCTGCCACAGCAGCATCTTCTTCACCTTTGAGTAGTGCGATTTCACCTTTCACATAGGGAAGCAACGTGTGATCCGGATATTTGGTTGATAAGACTTCCAATAGAGTTTGCGCGTCCTCTTCTTTTCCATACTTATGTAATGAGACAACAGCAAGTATAGTTCCTAAACCGTATTGGTATGTCAACGTCTGCTTTTCTGCGGCACTGTCAGCACTATTGAGAAGTCGCTCTGCTATTCTCGCAGCTGCTTTGTATTTTATCTGTGCTTTATTGAACTGATCGTACTTATAACAGATATCCCCAAGCGTTTTCATTGTTATGAATGAATCTCTTTTTTCTTCTACAAGGTCTTGAAAAATTATAGCTGCTTTTCTATCGTTTAGACGATAATGCAATACTTCAGCAAGACTTTGCAATGCATCGGTGTCTTCCGGGTTCATAGCGACTGAGCGTTCGAATGCATCTCTCTCTTTCTCAGGTTCACCGAGCATCTGATATGTTTTACCAATATACCAATATACTTCTGCATCTTTGTTCCGATTTAAACCGACAACTGAATTAAAAGTCTCCAACGCTTTTTCGTACTCCTCATTTGTATATTGATTCTGTCCTGTGCTGATTACAGCGTCAATAACCTTACTATCTTTACTGGCTGCCTTTTTAAGAACGGCAGCTGCTTTCTGATGCATCCCGAGTTTTCTGTAGCAGATTGAGAGTCGTAGATAGGCATGAGGATTTAGTCTTGCTTTCTCAGCTTCAGCTCTGGCAATTGCATCAAAATAGAGTGCTCCGGCGTCCCGGTAATTCTCATCATCGTAGAAGAATTTTGCGATCATGAGTTCAGCATCGTAATATGTGCCTTGGTCGTCTGTTGCGATAGTAGTGCCACCACCGAAACTACTCATCACTTCTTCGGCAGATACACCGAATCCCGAATCTGCCATAACAGCTCTGTTTTTCATTGCTGGACTTCTTTCAACGTCCCGAGGACGGTCTCTTTCTCTTCTTTCTTGTTGTCTTTGCATTGCCCGTCCGATCTGTGTATCTTCAGGGTTTTCTGGTTTGGGAATTTCAGCATTGAGTTCGGTAAGTTCCGCTTTCGCTTTTTCAATTTGTGACTGTGCATCATCAAGTCTACCATATTTTTTTACCATGAATTGAAGTGTTCGCTTCGCTTCAGTTTCATCCTTGAGATGCTGTCTTTGTATGCGTGCTTTATTCTCAAGTGCTTGTGCTGCCCGTTTACTTTGTGGATTTCTATTTGCAAAATTGTCAAATACTTCTACAGCTTGTTCAAATTTCCGTCCTTCTTCATAACTTTTCGCTAACATTAATTGTGCATCATGACTTGTTTCAAGATGAGGATACTGGTTAACGATCGTGTCAAAATGTGTTGCTGCTTCATCGTATTTTTCTTCTCTAAAATTGTGCATCCCGAGACGATAGTGCGCTTCTGCAGCTTCATCACTCTCTGAGGCAGCTGCGATAATTGCTTCATAAGATTGAACACCCTTCGCTGGTTGATTCATGCGTTCGATATTTAGTTTCCCAATAGCAAGTTGTGCTTTCCGTGCATCTTCTGTACCGGGATTGGTATCAACAATGTTTTGGTATGCTTCTAAGGCTCCACGGTAATCTTTTGCTTCAACCATTTGGTCAGCACTGTTCAATGCACTGCCGGACAAACAACCGATTTGTCCCAATGATACTAAAACTAATACTGCGATTAATATACAATTGACATGTTTCATGGTCCTTCTCCTTATTTATAGTGGAATTTACAATTAATGAAACACTCCTCATCAGACGAGGCGACCTCGCCCCTACGGGACTTGTGGTATTTGCAAGTTCGTTGAAATGTCTTTTTAATTCTAAACTTTACTATATACGTTTAATACATCTGTCTGGATGAACATAAATCTACTAACCCAAGAATGTCTTGATATGTATAACCTTCCTTCTCAATCAATTCATTGCAGTCTATTCTGTTTTTCTCATCCGGTCCTTTACCGGCTGCCAGTATAGAGTTTGTTAGCCAACTGGTGCGGACTCCGTTGACGCCTGATGTATAGTTTGTATCGTATTCACCCTTGACAAGTCCGCATAACTGGTCTACTTTACTTCTTGGATATCCTTCAGGACGGGGATATGAAATAGGTTCTGGTTCTCCATCTTTTGGTATGAAGTTTATCCCTTTTTTGATTTCAATAGTTCCTTCGTCCCCTTCAAGTATTACCCACTCCTCAAAACCAACACGTGTATTTCCCATAATTGTAATAGTGCCTTCAGCACCATTATCAAGTTTAACATCTGAATAGGAGTTTATTTCGACAAACTTCGGCACAAGATTTCCATCGTTGTCCTCAAACTTCATATCCGTAGTGCCGTAGACTTCAGCGGGTAATGTATTTGTCATCCAGAGGAAAATGTCCTGCAAGTGACTACCCGAGTCGTTTGGCTGTCCGCCGCCGGAGAAACGGGGATCACCACGCCATCCACCTGCCCCCCAACGTTGCGCCATGTAGACTTCAAACTTCTTAAGATTACCGATCTTTCCTTCAGCAATAGCCTGTCTTCCCGTGATGTATGTATTATCGTAATGACGTTGGTATCCGCCGACGAGATGTAAATCACTACCGATAGCGATTTTCGTTATTGTGATTGCATCACCGACGATGTTTGCCATCGGTTTTTCAACAATAACATGACACCCTGCACGGAGGGCGTACTTTACATGAATGTCGTGTAATGAATGGGGTGAGAAGACTCCAACGATATCTAAGTCTTCGTGATTGAGCATTTCAATAAATTCATGCTCACCAAGGTAACGTTTGAGGTTATTGGGTTTGTAATCTTCAACGCGTTGTTGCAGTGCATTTTCTAATGCGTCTAAACTACCTTCATGTGCGTCAGCAGCAGCGACGACTTCGGCATCCGGACGCGTTGCAAATCCCATTGTGTTGCCACGACCAGCACCCCCTGGTCCAATCACACCAACTCTTAATATGTCATTTTTGCTTGCCATTCTTTAGCATCTCCCAGACAGGTCAATTGAAGTATTGAATATCGTAAAGTTAATTTGTGAACTCGTATACAGGTAATGTCATAGTTTGGACGGGTTGTTGTTCCATTCCCACAATCTGTTGTAAGCGGTCAACCGTTTTTGGTGAAAAGAATTGTTCTCCTGTTTCAATATTGACCCGAGCGGGTACATTCTTAATGACAAACAACTTCCCGTTCAGTTCAAGAGTATATGTAACTTTCTGATCAATTAGGAATTCATCCCAAACTACTTCGTTATTCATTTTTTTCTCCTGTATTTGTAATCGATCCATTTTGTTGGGTTGGGTTCATATAAAGTAATAATTTTAATTAAAAATCGTGATGGGTAACTACACTGAATATGTAGTGGTCTATTGGATCTCGTAAACCCAAGAATCAGACAACTTGGTCCATATTTATCTTCAGGATAATCTTCCAGTATTTCACAGTTTGTTATTGCCTCACAGACTTCTTGCATTGTAATGTTTCTTATGATACTTTGGTTAGCAGCGTGTCTTGAAAGTTCAAATTGCAGATTTTCAATTTTACTTCTAATTTTATCAATGAGGAGCATGACGCTTATAATGTTGTCGTTAAATGCAAGAAAAGTATATCATATATTTTGAACTAAGTCAACGACTTCATGATTCGGGTGTGTAAAGTTTTTGTAGGAGCGATCTCCGAATCGCGATCTGTCAGGAATCGGAGTTCCTTCCTACAAACTATTTTGGGATAATCACCATAACTTTACACCCCATGATTCTGTAGAAGAAAAGAAGCTCTCCTTACCTTATTTGAAACACCTTGAAATTATAATTTTCTTTATCCTGTAAACACCTTAAATAGTTTTCTAAGGGGATCATAGAATTCATCAACAACCCGTTCCTTAAGTGGAATTATCGCATTGTCAGTAATCGTAATATGTTCTGGACAGACCTTCGTGCAACATTTCGTAATATTGCAATAACCGATACCGTCTGAATCTTTTAATTCCTCCAGTCTATTTTCTGTATCTATTGGGTGCATTTCTAATGAGGCAGCATAGACTAAGTAGCGAGGTCCGATAAATTCATCATGAAGATCATGTTCCCGTAGAACATGGCAAACATCCTGGCATAAAAAGCATTCAATACATTTTTTAAACTCTTGAATATGATCTATATCGACTTGCTCCATTCGCCAGGTTCCATCTTCAGCATCAGGGGGTCGTGGTGTGAAAGGTTTCATCTTTTCTTTCACTTTGTAATTCCACGAAACATCCGTAACAAGGTCTTTAATCAGAGGAAATGCACGCATCGGCTCAACGGTGACAGGTTCGTCAGGTGGTAAGTCACTAAGACGGGTCATACACAATAATTTAGGGTTCCCGTTGACTTCTGCCGAACAGGATCCGCATTTACCTGCTTTACAATTCCATCGGACAGCGAGGTCGTTGGCTTGTTCTGCTTGAATTCTGTGGACTGCATCTAAAACCACCATTCCTTCAGAGACTTCTGTTTCGTAATCCACAAATTCTGCTGCATCCGCGTCGCCACGCCAGATTCTAAATGTTGCTTTATCCATTATATTTATCCCATTTCCTCAATAATTTGTTGCTGTTCGTCTGTTAATTCAGGAACACGTTCGCGCCGAATAGACATTGATTCATCATCTGCTTTATGGATAATCGTGTTGTATTTTCCAGCACCTGGTTCCTCTTTCTCAGGAAAGTCATCGCGTGAATGTGCGCCGATGCTCGCTTTTCGTTCGAGCGCAGCAAGTGCAATTGCCTCTGACACAGTGAGAAGACAGTCAAGATCAAGTGCAGTATGCCATCCTGCATTGTATTCCCGGTTGCCGACTACGTGAGTGTTCTCAGCTTTTTCACATAACATCTCTATCTCTTCAAGTGCTTGATTCAGACTTTCTTGACTTCGAGCAATGCCTACTAATTGCTGCATCTTTTCTTGTAGTTGTGCTTGGATTTCATAAGGATTATCACCTTCTGTAGGATTATCAAAAGGTTTCAGAACGTGTTGTGCAATCTCCTCAATATGATTTTCCTCAATTGGGACAGCATCGTTTTCCATTGCAAATTGTGCAGCATACTCTCCGGCGCGTTTACCAAACACAAGAAGGTCAGAGAGTGAATTCCCACCCAGTCTATTTGCGCCGTGTAATCCGGCTGCACATTCACCAGCTGCGAATAGGCCGGGAACACATGTCATCTGAGAATCTGCATCAACCCGAATACCCCCCATAATATAATGTGTTGTTGGACCTACCTCCATCGGTTCTTGTGTAATGTCAATGTCTGCGAGTTCTTTGAATTGGTGGTACATACTGGGTAGTTTTCTACGGATATGTTCTTCAGCATTCGGTAATTTTTCTTTAATCCAAGCGATATCCAAGAAAACACCGCCGTGCGGACTACCTCTCCCTTCCTGCACCTCCCGTACAATACAGCGAGCAATATGGTCACGCGTCAACAGTTCTGGCGGTCTACGTGCATCTCGGTCGCCTTGCGTGTATAACCACCCTTCCTCAGGACTATCAGCCGTCTGATTAGCATAAAGTTCCGGTATATCGTCAAACATAAACCGATGTCCTTCACTGTTTGTCAGGATACCGCCTTCACCTCTAACACCTTCTGTAACTAAAATACCCTTAACACTGGGGGGCCAAACCATTCCTGTGGGATGAAATTGGACGAACTCCATATCAATCAGTTCAGCACCTGCGTGATATGCAAGCGAATGACCGTCGCCTGTATATTCCCAACTGTTACTCGTGACCTGATATGCTTTTCCAACACCCCCTGTGGCTAAGACAACTGCTTTCGCGGTAAAGATCTTGAATCTTCCCTTTTCTCGTTCATAACCGAAAGCTCCTGAAACTCTATCACCTGTTTTAAGGAGGGATATGATGGTATTCTCCATATAGACATCAATCCCTTGGTGAATTCCGTGGTCTTGTAACGCTCGAATCATCTCTAAGCCGGTACGGTCACCGACGTGAGCGAGTCTTGGATACTGATGTCCACCGAAATTGCGTTGCAGGATACTCCCATCTTCTGTGCGATCAAAAAGTGCCCCCCATTTCTCAAGTTCACGTACACGTTCAGGTGATTCTTTCGCATGCAATTCTGCCATACGCGAATCTGATAGATACTGACCGCCCTTCATCGTATCTGCAAAATGCACTCGCCAGCTATCTCTCTCGTCTACATTTGCCAATGCTGCAGCGACTCCGCCTTCCGCCATGACAGTATGTGCTTTACCGAGTAAGGATTTGCATACCAAGCCAACCCTCAAATCACTTGTAGATGCTTCAATTGCAGCGCGTAATCCAGCTCCTCCGGCTCCAACTATTAGTACATCATAATCAAAAGTTTCGTAAGATGCCAAGTTAAAATTTCCTCTCTATCAAGATTATACCATTTCTGTTCGTTTTTATTTCATGACTGGATTTTGTGAGATGTTGTGTGTAGTATGACACAAACTAACAGTTTGTGCTACAGAAAAGAGACACTATCAATTAGAAATGGTGTAACTTAGAATGTAATATAATCCTTCCAACCCGTTGTTGCAATTATGCGAACATAAAGATCGGAGAATCCAACCCAACACAAACTCATCCATGCCCACAACATGTGCCGACGATTAAGGCAACTGATACAGTTATACATGTTTCTTCGAATCGGTGCTTTTGATAGTAAATCAACTATACCACCAACTAAATGTCGTAATGAATGACACCCGAAAGTATATCCACCCAATAGGACCACATTAATTGCTAAAACAATTGTGCCGATTCCGATTCCGAAGGTTTTGCCACCGTTACCATCACTAAACCACAACGCTTCCCAAACATCATAAGCGAGGACACCAACTATCACTATCGCTACATAGAGAAAATAGCGATGTATATTTTGAATAATTAAAGGAAAAGATTGTTCACCGCGATAGCCTTTACGCGGTTCCGATACAGTGCATGATGGTGGATCAGCCCAAAACGCTTTGTAATATGCTCCCCGATAATAATAACAGGTAAAACGAAAACCGAGTGGTGCCCAAAGGATGAGAACTGCCGGTGTGATCAGGGATGGCATCCAGTCAGGCATTGCACCAAACCAACTGTGTGCAATAGTATGTTCATCAATACCGAATAGAAGCGGTGAATAGAAAGGTGTCAGATAAGGTGCATGGTCAGGCAGAAAATGTGCCCCTTCAAATACACGAAAGGTTGCATATAATATAAACGTTCCTAACCCAAGAAATACGACTAAAGGTTGAACCCACCAGACATCTTTACGTTGGGTGTGAAAAGGCTTGTGTTCAGTTAATGTTAGTTCCGATTGCGCCATAGGGTTTCTTCTTTCTGTTTGTTTTTCTGAATTGTGTAATAATTCTCTAAATCAACCGTATTTAAGCATATTGTAGCACAGAATTATATTTTTTGTCAAATTGGGTGTGTAAAGTTTTTGTCTGAATCGCGGATTACGCGGAGGACACGGATTACGCGGAAAGTGTTTTTGAACATCAGGGTTATTTTCACTTTTTAATTATCATTGGTGCATTGGTGTGTCCCAAGATTCTCAATTGGTAATTTTTCAAATTGCTCTTTATAGGTTGTGACTGGATTCGTCTATCTGAAAATTTACCAATTTTACCAATTGCGATTCTGAAATGCGTCAAAAGAGGAATAAGAGAAAATCTAAAAGAAAATAGATAGGTAGGATAATAAAAAAGACAGATACCAAAAAAGGATACCTGCACGTTATTGTTGATTAAGAATATCATGATGTTCAGATGACACGCCCGGGTAT
>VXOP01000248.1 GCA_009839975.1 Candidatus Poribacteria bacterium | reverse complement strand
TGGGACGACTTAATGCGATTTAAATCTGTTTCAGATAATCAAAGGACAGGGGAAGAAACAGATCGGTCAATACACCTTTGGACGCTTGACAATGGAGATGCACTGATGTTCCGACCTACATGGATATTGAAAGTTACAGCATTAATACAAGGCTTAGCATGTTGGTTCTATGCGGTCTATGATGGATGGCGAGGCAGGCAAATCTACAGTGTGAATGCGTAAGTAATCCCAATTTGGATTAGGGTTATATGTTTCAAGATGATCAGACCAAAACGTAAAGTAGCGTTAAATGCTTTTTGTATTTTCAATCTTTATATCCTCTTGACAATATCAATGCTTGCTTGTCGCAATGACTCCCTGAAAAAGATTGAAGTACTCATGCAGTCTGAGATGCATCATGAAGCAAAGGAACAATTGGAGGATTATATAAAGTCTGAGCCAAACAACGCACAAGCAAGGATGTTACTGGGAAAAACATACAACGTATTAGGTCAACATCACGATGCAGTGGACCAGTTTAAAAAGGCATCCCTATTGTATTCTTCTGTACCTAAAGAACGTATTACAGCTCGTTTTGCGTTAGCAAGAACCTATCTTATCTTCGGTGATAGAAAATCTGCATTCGCGGTTCTGAATTTAATCCAGAAAGGAACTTCAGACGAGAAGACCTTAAGAAAAGTAATTCAATTGGTTGGTGATAGTTATGTGACCAAACAACTTACATTCGGTAATTCTGACAACTATTCCCCCGTTTTTTCATCTGACAGTAAACAGATTGCATTCTCATCATTTCGGACAGATAATAGTGAAATCTACTTGATGAATTTGGATGGACAGATTAAACAACGTGTGACCTATACAACTGATTACAATGACACCAGTCCAACCTTTCTTAGCAACCCTAATTACATTTTCTATAGTAGTGAACCGAAATCTTCTCGTGAAGTAAAGGTTGTCATTCAGAGCAGTGGTTCAACCCCGATCTATACGGGTTTTAACATCACACATATCCATAGTAAAGTTACGCACCCCATCCTTCCAATCAGTTTTGGTGCGCGTGTCCCCCGTTCTTCACCTACAGGTAACCGTATTGTCTATGAGACCAATACAGATGGAAACTTAGAGATTTATCTGATGGACTTGAGTGCTACAGATCTATCCCAGTTAAATCCAGCAGACATCCCTAAGAAACGTATTACGAACAATGATATTGATGATGGGAGTCCTACGTTCTTTCCGAGTGGAAAACGGATAGTATTTGTCTCATCAAGAAATGAAGTGCATCAACTCTATACGATTGATATTGATGGCAAGAATGAGAAACATCTCAATCCGAGTCAATACGATACCTATAATCCGACAGTATCTCCTGATGGAAAGACAATAGCGTTTGTGTCAGCGAGAGATGGGGACTGGGAAATATACCTCGTTGACAGCAACGGCAAAAATGAACGGCAGATTACCAGTGGGATAGGCAGGTCAATTCAACCTGCATTTTCACCAGATGGTCGATATCTTGCATTTGTCTCGGATAGAAGTGACACATTCCACATCTATTTAATGGACTTGGATAAACCTGTTACGCGTGAAGAATTAGTGAAGTTACTACAACAATAAGACGAGAAACAACGATTTTAGGATGACAATCGGAACACAAGCGGACATCTGCTTTCAAACAAATTTGAGAGGATTTAACCTCTCTTTTACATCCACATGGGGTCTATTTTCACCGAAAACGATAGACGCGGGGACAAAACTACTGATTGATCACATGGAAATTGGTGAAAATGACCGATGCCTTGACCTTGGGTGCGGCTATGGTGCTATTGGACTTGTCATGGCAAAGATCGCACAGGATTCAGAAGTCTATATGGTGGATAAAGATTTCGTTGCAATAGAATACGCAGAAAGAAACGTAAAAAAGAATCACTTATCAAACTGTCAGGTGTTCTTGAGTAACGGATTTAGTCATATTCCGAAGATGAAGTTTGATGTGATAGCTTCAAACCTACCCGCCAATGTCGGTAAGGAGATGCTTCATATCTTACTGTCAGACGCGAGACGATATCTGAAGAAACGCGGGAAACTATATGTGGTAACTATCTCTGGGCTCAGAGAGTTTATTAAACGTAATTTCATCTCGGTTTTTGGGAACTATGAAAAGATAAAACAACATAAGACACACACGGTTGCCAAGGCAACCTTGGTATAGTGAAGATTTGGAACAGAATAAACCCGTATAAACACATTGGAGGATAGACTATGAAACAGACAGTGTATGGTATCATATCAGTGCTATTCTTGATGGTACTTCCTTTAGTTGGTATAGCAAAGGAGACTGATCAGATGGATTTAAAAAAGAAACTGAGCATGCCACAGGAACATTGGTATAACACAAGCATGTTAGGAAAGAAAATTGGATATGTTCACACCTACTTTGACATTGTTGATTTTCAAGGCGAAAGAATGTTACAAAGTAGAACTGATGTTAAATTCCAAATAAAGGGTTTGGGTAAAGATTTTGTAATAGCATCCACTCGTACTGAATATTCTGATCTGAAATTTAATCCACGATACTTCACCTATACACAGAAAGAACCGGATGAGAGAAAGGTGGAAGGAGAGATTATTGATTATGTTGCTCATGTAAAGACAACATTAAACAGTCAGGTCTCAGAATCAGAGGTTATTTTGCCGAAAGATACGATTTTTAATGGTGTCCTATCCAATTATTTGTTTGCTCAAAACAGACTCAAGATAGGTGAAAAGTTGGCGTTTCACATATATGATCTTGATCTGCTAATGCCTGTAAAAACAGGAATTCAGGTAAAAGAGAAGAAACTTTTCATAGACAAAGAAGATGAAATACCAGTTTATGAAGTTAAGCTAAACATGGAGATAATGGGGGGTTTAAACTTAATTTTTTGGGTCTCTGAAAATGGTATAGACTATAAAACATCAACAGATATGATGGGTCTCCCTATTATTGTGACAAAGACTGATAGAAACACCGCTCTTGGCATCCCTGAAGATATTGATATTATGTTGAAAACACAGATTGTGCCAAGTGGGAAGAAACCCAGACTGGGTGCATCTCAATTAGTTGTAAATCTCAAACTTTCAAAAGGTAACTTAAAGGAAACAGTACTGATTAACAATCGTCAGAAACTAAAGTTAGATTCAGAGAAAATCGGTAGACTCTCAATACAGAAGCAAAAAATTGATGAGGATGCTACACTCACATTACCAGTTGAAGAACCAGAAATGATGGAATTTCTATCCTCAACACTTTATATTGAATCCGATCATCCAGATATAAGTGCTAAAGCAGCAGAAATCATAGAGGGTGAAGATGATGCTTGGCTTGCTGCTAAAAGGTTGAGTAGATGGGTATACAAGCATATTCGCTATAAACACCTTAGCGGTGGTTTCGGAACAGCATTGTCAACGTTTGAATCGTCTTCTGGTGATTGCACCGAACATACGGTACTGTTGATTGCGTTAGCTCGGTCGGTTGGTATTCCTGCAAGAATCTGTTCTGGTTTAGTCTATGGCAATAATGCGTTCTATTTTCATTTTTGGCCGGAAGTTTATGTTGGACAATGGGTTCAGATGGATCCAACTCTTGGTCAGTTCATTGCAGATGCGAACCATATTCAGTTTGGTGGTGGTATCTTAGAATCTGATACGATGTTAGAATTTACTGAAGGTGTTTTTCGTACAGTCAATCAGCTTGCGATTGAAATTTTAGAGTAATATGATCCATTTCTGACATGACGGACGAGGGGACATCGTCCCTACGCGGAGTTTTCCGCATAAGTTTTACTGTTTCATTAGTTATTAACTTCCTATAATTCCATACTTCCATTCAATAGGAGCAGTTTCTATTGGCTTTTCTGAATCCCCTATTCCTATTCGGTTTATTTGCTGCTGCAATTCCGTTGATGATACATCTTTGGAGTAGAAGGCAAGCAGTAACTGTTGACTTTAGCAGTCTGATGTTCCTTGTGGCAGCACATCGGCAAAATGTACGTCGTCTCCAACTAAAACAACTTCTTATACTTCTGTTAAGGATGCTGATTGTTGCACTGATCGCGCTTGCTTTAGCCCGTCCGTTTCTAACACTCGGTTTACCACTTGCCTCAATTCGTGCGAAAACTGATGTCGTCATCGTATTAGATAACTCCTATAGTATGGGATACCAGGATGTTGATGGAATTTGGTTTGAAGATGCAAAATCTATCGCAATAGATGTACTCAAATCGCTACGACACGGAGATTCTGCTGCGTTGGTACTGATGTCTGATATTGCCAGACCAGAATTTCGACAACTTACACCAGATATAGAGAGTGTGATACAGACGATTCAAGAAACTGAAGTATCCTATAGAGGTACAAACGTCCACCCCAGCATTGAACTTGCACATGAAATACTGTCAGATTCACAACAGCAAATTAAGGAATTGTATCTTATTTCTGATTTCAGGCAGAACGGCTGGATGAATGTAGGCGTAATACCGAATGTTTCTGGTTCTCGGATTTTTCTATTACCAGTCGGTCAAGATACACCACATAATACAAACATTGAAGAAATCACACCTTCACATCAACTAATCGGTGTTGGTTTACCTGTACAATTAAACGTAGGGATTACTAATCATTCTAATACAAGGTTAGCACAAACGACTTTGACATTTCACATTGGAGAAGAGAAGAAGCAGACCCATACATTTAACGCTGATGCCGATGAACCTGTCTTGACAACCATCACCCATAACTTTGCTTCTCCCGGCATTCACACAGGTTACTTTGAGCTAACATCGGACCGCTTGAATGTAGATAATAAACGCTATTTTGCAGTTGAAGTATTGGGAGAGATTCGTGTGCTCTGTGTAGGTGAACAGACTGACTATCTGCAATTGGCATTAAACCCTTTATATAATAGGACTGGGACTGATTTATCACTCAAGTCAAGTATGATTCATCCTGTTGCATGTACACCAGTAGAATTCGAGTCGTTTCCGCTTGAAGATTATGACATCGTTATCCTCTCTGATGTAGCGTCCTTGACTGCACGTGCTAAAGCACAATTGAATGAATTTATCAGACAAGGTAAAAGCATAATCGCTTTTGTTTCAACTACCTACCAGCTGCCGTGGCTTGCAGCAGTAGTTAGTGGAAGGACATCATGGGAAATACCTCAACATGTGGCAGACTATGATGCGGATCATCCAATATTTGACATTTTTCCTGATGACATCTTATCAGGTCAATATGGTCCAAAGTTCTATCAGGCGATGCAGGTAACACCAGTTGAGGATGCAAAGATTCTTGCTTCTTTCGGTGACGGTACACCCTTTCTGATTGCGCGACGCGAAGGGAGAAGTCATATTCTATTTTTTAACGCTGGATTTGATGTAGAATCAGGCGATAATGAACTCCTCATCAATCCTTATTTTCTACCGCTTATTCAGAATACAGTACTATATGCTATGTATTCTGACGCAAAGAGGAACATTGATATAGGTGATACCTATACATCAAGTTTTCCAAACAGTAGTGGAATGACTGTTCAGATAAAAAGAGTTGATGGTATAGAGGAAAATCAGATAGTTACTGTACCCGTAACTGAAGATGGCGTAATTCAGTATAATAGGACTGAGATGCCAGGAATTTATCAAGTCGATATGAAAACCCAAGATAGACTCTACCGTAGTTTCTTTGCGGTGAATACGCCTATATCCGAAGCAGATTTAGCACCATTTTCTCTGCAGGCTGCATCAGAAAAGATAAATGCTCAGCAAGTATCAGCAGAAGAGTCAGGTGAATTAGATACAGCAGCATTAGATACCAAGCGACATGGTAGAGAAATATGGGGTGAACTGTTGCTGTTAGCTGTCTGTTGTATGCTCCTTGAAGGCTACTTATCTAACCGTGCAAGCAAGTCAACTCCGGGTTAGAATCATGATGTATTCTGCAGTAGCACATCCTCTGCAATGTTTTACACAGCCTAACGTCCTAAAATTAACTAAATCCATAAGCATCAGTTTGTTTTATGCTATTATATTATGTGGTACTTATGTTCAACCCGTACACGCTGAACAAGAGAACTTTGTTCGCAGTGTCTTTGTTAGGGGAAACCAGTCGTTTTCACAAAAACTTTTACTTGACCTGATGCAGACTAAATCGGGAAAACCTTATGACATTGATAAATTGAAGGAGGATACAAAAAAAATAACACGATTCCTTCATGCCAAAGGATATATCTATGCTAAAGTGTCAGTAAAACCAATAAGAATACAGAATGAGGATGGTGTTTTTATACGGATCGAAATAGATGAAGGCGTAATTGGGGATATAACACTCACAGGTAACACAAAAACTAAGGACAGTATCATCTTACGCGATCTCTTATTTCAAGAAGGAGATGTTTTTGTTGAGGCTGATAGGAAAGAGAGTGAGAGAATTATCAGTCAGAAACCTTTTATCGGCGCAGCCAAGATCAAAACGGAGTTGGATGAAGAAACGAACAAAGTCAATATTTATGTATCCGTTACCGAATTCTTCTCAATAACAGGTGCATTTGACCCAGGGTTTAATAGTCAATCTGGATATTTCCTTACACAAGTAAAAGAATCTAATCTGTTTGGGTCGGGACAAGGCGGAGAGATAAGTTACGAGAGGATTACTGAATTAGAAGAGAAACCGCGCGGACTTATTACGTTGAGATATAGATTGCCGCGTTTAATCAATACACATTGGAACTTTAATGGTGAATACATCCAAAAAAGGGAGGGTGATTCGTGGGGCGTGGAAATAGAACGTCCACAATACTCTTTGAAAAGTAAATGGAGTGCCAAGTTGGGAATATCAGAACAGATCAATCTTATTCGATGGTATGAAGATGGGAAGAGAACTGACCTCTTTGAACAGACATTACATCGATCTTCTGGTAATATACTGCGATACTATGGAGACAGACATCATCAGAACCATATTGGACTATGGATAGATTCCTATGACACAAGGTTTGTTCCAATTGAGAGGTCTTTTGGATCGGAAGCAGCACTTTTAAATAGGAACATTAGACGGATTGGTATAATATTTGGTCGAAAAAACGTTGGATTTTACCAAACACGATTTCTAAGACGCATGGGAAGAGATGAGTATTTTATTACAGGTTCAATATACAATGCCTCATTTGGATATTCATCACCAATCTTTGGTTCCGATAGAGTGGAATCTTATGCGGCTCTATCCTTCGATTCTGGTTGGGTAAGTCGGAACAAGTTCTTTGGTACAGCCTATATTGCGTATATAGCAAGTTTCACGAACAAGATTGAACGATCTGTCCTTGAATCCAGATGGGAGATGTTCTTGATGGATGTGTTTAATACTGGAGACATCTATAGAGTTGATACTGGGTTTCGCAAGAATGGCTTATTTGACCTACAACAGGTTTTCGTAGCGAAATATAGGACACAGATGCAGTTTGGGTGGAGTGGTCAAAGTCAAGTTATCCTGGGTTCAGGGAACGGCTTACGGGGGTATGGAGTCCGTCAGTTCAGTGGTGAGAAAATGATGCTGTTGAGTTTAGAGAGTAGAACGTTGTGCGGTGGAGACTTTTTTAAATGTCTCAATGATGGTCTTACGAAGGCAGCAACTTTCGTATCAAGACCGTTTTTCAGAGACAGAACTGTTGATCTTGGTTTAGTCTTGAGTCTGACTGTATTTGCGGATTTTGGTTATGTCTGGGATAGATCCAGTACTTTTAATTACAAAGACGTCAAACGAAGTATAGGATTTGGTGTTCGAGGCAGTTTTGCCCGTGTTGATGCAGGTATTTTTCGCTTTGAACTGGCTTATCCTCTTGACCCTCCTTTCACACCTTCCTTACAACCCCAACTATTCTACGGTTTAGAACGAGAGTTTTAGCTGCTTACGTAACGACTTGGATTTATGGATAAATCGCCGCAGACACCACCTGAGAGAATCACATGGCGTGCAATACTAATAGGTCTTCTCTCGCTTCCCCTTAACGTCTACCTTGTTGTTCAAACAGAAACAGTCTGGACGACACAATATCCTACGACGATGGCGATATTCTTCAACGCCGTCTTTACCCTTTTCTTAGTTACAATCGTAAACCTATTCCTAACTAAATTCCTACCGAAGTGGAAACTATCACAAGCAGAAGTGTTAACGGTCTATCTCATGGTTACCTTAGCATGTGTAGTCTGCGGTCATGATCTTTTGCAAGCAACGATGTGCATTCTTGGACATGCCAGTTGGTTTGCGACAGCAGAGAATGAGTGGCAATCTTTATTCTTTCGCTATATACCAGATTGGATGGCGGTAATGGATCGTAAAGCACTCACCGGTTACTATGAAGGTAGTTCATCTTTTTTTGAAGTGGCGCACGTTCAGGTCTGGTTTAAACCCATATTGTTGTGGTTACTGTTCTTTTCTGCACTCTGCTTTTCAATGCTAATGTTGTGTGTTATTCTTAGGAAACAGTGGATTGAACACGAGAAACTGAGTTATCCGATTATTCAATTGCCGCATGAAATGTCAAAGGGTACAGTCTTTTATAGAAATAGACTTCTCTGGATCGGTTTTGGGGTCGGTTTAGGTATTGATCTGTTAAATGGTCTGAATTTTCTTTATCCATTCGTTCCTGCTATTCCAATTAGACACGACATTGGTGGGATGTTCACTGAAAAACCGTTGAATGCAATTGGTTCAACACCGATCCACTTAAATCCTTATGCGATAGGTTTAGGATTTTTGATGCCACTGGATCTCTCACTCTCGTGTTGGGTGTTCTATCTGTTTTGGAAAATTCAGATGGTTTTTGGATCGATGTCTGGACTAAATCAGACACCGGGGTATCCACATATTGATATGCAGTCTCTGGGTGCGTATTTCGGTTTATGTTTTTTTGCTCTCTGGATTACGCAGAAACATTTGTGGAAAGTCTTCCGTAATATCATAGGCGTAAAGACAGAACTAAATGAAGATGGTGAACCGATTAGGTATCGTAGCGCGTTTATTGGATTTCTAATTAGTATTGCTATCGTGTTTGGTTTCTGTTTGAAAGCTGGTATGTCACTATGGGGAATCATCGGATTCTTCAGTATACATTTCATTCTGGTTTTGGCTTTCACGCGCATGAGGGCAGAACTTGGGACACCCACTCAAGACTTCTACCGTGCGGGTCCAAGTTTTTTCCTTTCATCTATATTCGGATCAAGACGAATAGGTGCACAGACATTAACAGGATTTGCCTTTCTTTACGGTTTCACACGCAACTATCGTTCTCAACCGATGCCTAATCAACTGGAAGGCTTTAAACTTGCAGAGAAAGGAGGAATCAAGAGTCGTCAATTACTGTGGTTAATGTGGTTTTCGTCTGTGATCGGTTTAGTCATCGGTTTTGTTGCGTTTCTTCATGCGGGATACTTACATGGAAGTTTGGGAACCTGGCGTGGACAGGAGGCATTTAATGATCTACAAAGATGGTTGACCTTCCCAAGTGAAACGGATTGGAGACATCTGAGTTTTTTCGGATTTGGAATTGTGCTTACTTTAGGTACACTTATGATGCGTTTAAGGTTTCTATGGTGGCAACTGCACCCGTTAGCTTATCCGCTTGCCGGTAATTGGAATTTTGGCAGACTTTGGTTTCCTGTATTTCTTGCGTGGGTCATAAAGTCTATACTTGTTCGACATGGTGGTATTGGTGCTTATCGCAAAGCATTACCGCTATTCTTTGGTGCAATTTTAGGTGAATTCGTTATGGGGAGTGTATGGGCAATTTTGGGTCTGTCGTCTGGACAAAGGATGTATTCTTTCAAACACTGGTAGAGATTCCGATTCTACGAAGCATCAATCATACATACCGAACGATTGATGCTGAACCTTAGTAACCGCGCTTCGATGCAGTATGAGAATTACTCAACTGAGATAATTGTTTTTCATCAAATATCAAAGCGCGCATCCCAAACCACATGAGAGTTGAATCAAACTCAGTACTTCACCCGGTATGTTTCCTGTCAATCCTTCTTCTTTCCATCCTTTTTGTCCTTCTTTGCGCGGAGTTCTTGTAGAATCTCAACGACAGTTTCCATCTGTTCCTCTAATTTATTGAGGCGTGGTTCTACAGGTTCTGAATCATCATCTTCATCATCTACATCAAAAATCTCTATTGTATCTATCTTGGGTCCTTTAGATTCATGTTTATCAGAATCTGAGTCAGTCGCACTGAAGATGGTACGCGATACTGCCTCTCCAACATCTTTCATGATGTTGCCGATAGTTTCCTTCTCTTGCTTAAAGGTGTAGTCGAAATCAACTGCGATACCTTCTTTAAGATACGTAGAAACTTGATGATAGGCATACCCGATGTCCCCGATAGAAGCATCATCATCTAATGGTTCAAAAAGTCCTTCTGGTAGTGCTTCTAAATCGTAGAGACGGGATAGTGCACTGTTGAACTGTTTGATGCATCGGTTTTCACAATTCCCAAAATTGTCTACAACAGATGGTTTCTCAAGCAGTTTTGTTGTTGCTTCTAACATTCGGACGATTCTCCGAATTTCCCTTTGCGTTTCACGTTCATTACTCATCATAATTCTCCTTATAATAGAAGTATTTGACTATATAGAGTCATCAGCATGTAAAAAGGATAGTTTAATTTTAGATTATTTTGATGCAACTTTTGTTGGCTTCCTTTGTAGTAGGTGTTGAAACATCTATATTTTGAGAAATTTTACGAGTTAATCACTTACCAAGAATATTGGTAAACACTTTGAGAGAAATACATAATGCTATCAACACTCATTAGTAGAGAACTCCTTGACAACCTAATGACGTTCAGATTTGTGGCGACGTTTATCATTATGTTGCTGCTTGTCGTTACGAGTACATCTGTGCTGATTAATGATTATGATCGTCGGTTAGCAAGTTATAATGCGGCTGTTAAATCGAACCACGAGCGATTGCAGGAAAGAAAAACCTATTCAAGTGCCAATTGGGATGTTGTCCGTCCACCTAATCTGATGAGTATCTTCAATGTTGGCTTGGATAAACGGTTGAGTAACGAAATATTTTCATCTTGGGGTTTAGTGCCTACACTGTGGGATGGTCAGTTACATGGATCAACGAATCCACTTCTGAATCTCTTCACATCAATAGATATTGTCTTTATCTTTGAGGTAATTCTGAGTCTTATGGCACTCATTTTTGCCTACGATGCACTTGCGGGAGAACGTGAGCGAGGTACGTTGCGCCTTGTCCTAACGAATCCAGTGAGTCGTGCTAAGATTTTATTGGCGAAATACATAAGTGCTATGATATGTTTGCTGGTGCCGCTTTTGATAAGTCTGCTCTTTGTTGTGATAATGCTAATGTCATCTACCATTGTGTCACTAAAGGTTGATGATTTTCTTCGTATCGGTGGAATTGTCTTGAGCTCAATTGCGTATTTATCAGTATTCTACTTAATTGGCATGTTGATTTCAGTCGTAACCCGCAGAACAAGCACTGCTTTAATGCTTGCGATGTTTTTCTGGGGGTTTTTGGTGCTGGTATATCCGAATGTGATTCTTGTTGCGTTTACCTCCGCGCAGTCTTCTGAAGAGCGTCTGACACCCGCATTCAATCAAATTGAACAAATATGGGAGGAATTCGACAGAGAACGTAAGGACTACCTTGCCAATGATCCTATTCCTGGAGAAGATTCGCATTTAGGCGTGGCAGGTGGCTCAGGTTTCTTTGAGATATGGTATAAACAAAAGTCAACACTTCTATACACCTATATTACTGCTTCTCATGTAGACAGACTTGATGATGAATTCGAACCTCAGGTGCCGCATGTTCAAGACTATTACCGTTCCATCGTACCGAAGACTATTGATGCTGCAGAACGAGCATGGCTCGTGCGAAAACAGGCACTTGAATCTGTTTTCTTTCGACCAGCGATAGTTGATCGTATCTTTTTGAGGTTATCGCCAGTCGGGATGTATGACGCTGCGACGCAAGCGTGGGCAGGTACAGACTTGTTCGGACTCAGAGATTTTTACGAAGCGACGCGAAAGTACCGAAGGACAGTGATTGACTATCTTTATGATAAAGACGCGTTCGGGGATAGACAA
Organism: Candidatus Poribacteria bacterium; assembly: GCA_009839975.1. Taxonomy (GTDB): domain Bacteria; phylum Poribacteria; class WGA-4E; order WGA-4E; family WGA-3G; genus MSPOR6. Next base: position 8,170 of record VXOP01000248.1, on the reverse strand, counting down.
TGGTTTTCTGCTGACAAGGGGTCGGTGAAATGGGATACCTTTCCACAGTTCTCTTTTCAGAGTAGTAGTGTGCATATAAATGCAAAGCGAGCACTACCGGATTTAATGCTGATGCTTATGATGAACTTAATTCTTTTTTTGATTATATTCTTAGTATTCCAAAGGAGTGAGGTGTAGGTTGGCTGTCAGTGATCAAGGATTACCCATCAGTATGTATGCATCTACTTTTGGCTTGAATACCACAAGAATGTCTTGCTGACTGCTAAAAACCTATAACTGAGAACAGCAATATGATTTGGCATATAACAAAACGCGAACTGTATGATAATCTTAATAGTCTCAGATTTGCACTTACGACTGTGTTACTTTTCGTTCTGATGTTGATTAATGCAATTATCCATGTCCAAGAACATCCTGAGCGTATGAAGAAATATCGCGATGCTACCACAGCATCTGTGAATACCCTAAGATCTCGGACAGATTTATTTAGTGTCGCGCAAGAAGGACCAGGGAATCTTTACAAAAAACCGTCTCCGTTCTATTTTTGTGAAGAGGGTGGTGACATCTTTTTAACAAATTATGTCTACGGAGCAACTACCGTTCAGATTGACAATAACCTAAGGGCTTTCTGGTCGTTGTACTATCCCGGAGCGTTTCCTAATGTATTCAATATACGTCCAGATACTGTTAAAGTAGACTGGGGATTTGTAATCGGGTATGTTCTGAGTCTAATAACGATTCTGTTCACCTTTGATTCTATTTCTGGTGAGCGCGAACGTGGTACGCTACGATTAATGTTGTCCAATTCAGTGCCACGACACACTGTATTGATGGGCAAATTCTTAGGTGCATTAGCAAGTATTAGCGTTCCATTTACTCTTGCGATATTGATGAATCTATCGGTAATTTATGTATCCAAGGACGTTGATCTTGGTGCAGATGCGTGGATCCGTTTAGTTATTATTTTCAGTATTGCGATTCTATACCTTTGCCTGTTTATTGCGTTAGGTTTGTTAGTCTCGTCATCTGTACAGAACAGTGTTACGAGCCTTGTGATACTGCTATTGACGTGGTGTGTTTTCGTCATTTTTATACCGAGTACCGTCCCTTCCATTGCAAGTGGGTTCTCAACAAACCCGATGACTTATGATGAATACTTCAAACGCCGACACCAAAACATAAAAGAACTAAAGGAAGAATACGTTACTCTTTCCCAAGAGACGCGTGGATTTCCAGATAAAAAGATACAGATAGATAGTGAGTATGTCGCCAAAGGCACTGAACAAGAGGAACGTTTGTCCCAAGAACATTTAATGCAACAGATTGCCCAAGTTCAACTGGCACGTTCCGTCACCCGTATCTCACCTGTTACGCTTATGCAGCACCTTCTTGAGGTATTTGCCGGAACAGGATTTGAACGTCATCAACAATTCTTAGAAAACGTGCAGCATTATACAAGCGAATACCGAGAATTCATCATAGATATGGATAGGGCAGACCCCGATAGTCTCCATATTATTGGGGTTCGAGAAGGCATGTCGCAACAGCCAGTGAATCCGGAATCAATCCCGATATTTGAAGACAAGCTTAGTCTCAGCCGTGATTTCAACGCTACAGCTATTGCTCTGTTTTTGCTGATTCTGTTTTTTGTTGTTCTTATGTCAGGAGCTTATCTAAGGTTTATTTCTATTGAGATCTGATAATGGTAAACAATAAAAACTGAAGTGCTTTTATAAATGTCAGTTATATAATGAAATACAAAAACATATGCACACTTTTGGTACGTGTAACCTAAACCGGCAGACTGGACTGTGCTGTAGCACAAACTTTATCAAGATTAAATAATTATACAGGTAATCCAATCCATCAAAACAATCGTAGGGGCTGGGTTTCCCAGACCGCATGTTACTTGTTTCTCCCTCCGCATATTACACAATTTAATCCTTAATCTTCATTTAAGCAAGTTTGAATATTAAATAGGCAGGTAGCACGTTGATGACGGGCGGGGAGACCCCGCCCCTACGGGTTCGGCATCTGCATGAGAATCTGAAAATTGATAATTCATTATTTAATATTGCTTAGTTTGTACAGTTGTATACGCAAACTAAAAGTTTACGCTACAATTGTGGGCAAGTAATTATATATTTCACTATATAATAGAAATTGATGATCTCTTACTTGATTCTACATTTTTTTCAAGTTATGCAACAATTTCACTTAAATATTGTATCATGTATAGTCAAAAGTATATTTGTTGGGAAGAACTATGATGATAAAAAACGATGCTGAACTTGTTAACAGTACTTTGTCCGGTGACGAAACTGCCTTCACCCTCTTATTTCAGAAATACCAAAAGAATATTCACGCTATCGTGTGGCGGAGAATCAAGGATTATCACATCGCCGAAGAAATCACACAAGATATCTTCTTACAGGCATACAATAAACTGTCTACCCTAAAGGATCCGAATAAATTTGGCAGATGGCTATATGTTATTACGAAGCAGTTTTGTACAAAATGGCTCCAAAAGGAAAAACCTACAATGTTATCCTTAGATGCCATTGATAAAGCCACTTTGGATAAATCCGATTTTGCACATTATAATGCAGAACAACGTGAGAAGGAGGCAAACGAGCAGTACAAAGAAATTGTTGATGATCTTTTGGAGAAATTGCCTGATAACCAACGGACAGTATTAATACTCTATTACCTACATGAAATGACATACAAAGCAATTAGCAAATTTCTGGACGTTCCTATCAACACGATTAAGAGTAGGATCAGCCGGGCACGACAACGATTGAAGGAGGAAGAATTGATGATTTGCGAAACTCTTGGCAGCATTGAACCCCCTATTGACTTAACCAATCATGTATTTTGTGATAGTATGGAATTCAAAGCTGGCACACCCTATTTTGAAGACGAGGATAAGGTGTATACAGGACCGCAAACCGTGGAAGCATTGATGAATACCTTTGACACGGAGTTTGACAGTTACGTTACAAAAATCACAGTGGGTATTGTTGAAGGTAAATTAAGCAGTCTCACAATTGATGAGATAGATAAACGGTATCCACGGACACAGTGGCTTCAACTGATTTTGGATAATGGACTTACCATAGAAAACTTTATGCATTATGCATCTTGTTTGTCTAAGCGGCATATTCTGGCTTTTTTAGAAGACAACCCAGACTTCCAAAAAATGACATTTTTCGGTATACCCCCCAATCAAAATGGCTGGGAAAAGTATAAAATGGCTGTTGTCAGGGATATTATTGCCACTGAGAAAGAGGTTAGAGAACAAGCTGAACAGAAGCAGAAATAGAGACTTGTAATTCATGAGGGTCGTTATACCTGATATATGGAGAATGCGAAATGTTACTAACACTAATTCGAAAAGAGATGATGCATCATTTGCTGAGCGTTCGTTTTATTGTCTTGCTTTTGATGTGTCTGTTACTTGTTCCACTTACGCTTTCAATCAATTATCAACATTACCGTCAAAACCTTGTTGACTATCAAGAAGCGGTTAAACTTGCCAATATTGAAGAGAAGACAGTAAACCCGAAGTTGGCACTGGAACCGGAGATTGAGATTTCTAAACTCTTTCTCAAACCGACACCTTTGAGTGTGTTTGCAGATGGATTAGGCGACGCGCTGCCAAGCTACCTTGGCATGACCCGTAATGGGATTATTCAAGGAGCACCAGCTTTGGTTTCGGATTTCCTCTCCTATCTTTTGGGACATCTCGACTTTCTTTTTCTTGTTGGCACCGTTTTCAGCTTGCTCGCGCTGCTATTTACTTTTGATGCAGTTGCCGGAGAGCGAGAAGCGGGTACCCTTCGGATCACTTTATCAAATCCCATACCGCGCGATCTATTTTTATGGAGCAAATTAATTGGCGGATATGTGGTGTTTATTGTTGCATTCTTAGTGTCGTTACTGTTCGGCTTACTGATACTTGTCTGGCAGGGTTTCCCGCTCGGTGAACCAGGAATTTTTCCACGAGTCTTTAGCATAACCCTTGCCTCACTACTCTACATTGGTGTCTTTTTTGCAATAGGAACGGTGATTTCTATCTACTTAGACAGTCCCAAGACTGCACTCATTTTTGCCTTCACGGTCTGGGTATTCGCCGTACTAATTACACCACGCCTCGGTTTTCTTGCAGCGAAAGTTATCACTCCGACACGCACTTCACAGAGCGTCTATATGGAAAAGACAGCCATGCGAGACAATTTTGATGTTGAACTCAAAGAGCAAAAAACGAAATTCTATATGGAGGTGCCTCCGGATGAGCAGGGCGTACGCAGGATTAATGACGAAATTTCAAAAAAAGTTGAAGAACGCATGACCCCCTTGGAAGAGGAATATAGATCGAAATTCCAGAACCGTGCTAACAAACTGGATCGAGATTATAAACGTGAAACTGAACGACAAGAACAGGTAGGTGAAATGTTTTCACGAATCACACCCACATCTTCCTTAGTCTACCTTACCACGAACTTAACACAAACCGGAAAATTAGAAAGAAGTAACTATTTTCAAACAGGTGATCGCTATTATGAAATGCTCCGTACAGATTTCTTTAGCAAAATTTTAGATCATACTTCCTATAGAGTGCGCCACCCAAGAGATAATGTCATCATCACACAACCGCCGTCTTTGGCGACAACAACTTTAGGGGAGGTATTCCGTCAATCGGCAGTGGATGTGCTGTTGCTCTGCTTCTTTGCGGTCGTGTTGACAACTGTAGCATTTTTGAAATTCTTCCGTTCCGATATCTGACATAGAAAATTGTAATAAATCGTGGCAATTTTTAAACGCTTAGTGCGAATAGATGCAACTTTTAGCGGAGTCATTTGTATTTAAGTATTAAAACTGTCCTATTGTATAAGGTCGTACGAGTTAATCACCTGCAAATAGTAGAGAAAAATCGATATGTTAATGACATTGATTCAAAAAGAGATGATGCATCATCTTCTGAGCATCCGATTTATTGTCTTGCTTCTGATGTGTCTCTTACTGATTCCACTCACCTTGACAATCAATTATCGCAGCTATCGCCAAAACCTCATTGACTACCAGGAAACGGTGAAACTTGACAACTCCGAAGAAATCACTGTAAACACGAACATGGAACTGAAACCGGAGTTGGAATTCTCTAAACTTTACCTCAAACCGACACCTTTAGGCGTATTCGCGAACGGATTAGGAGATGCGCTGCCAAGTTATCTCGGTATGACACGCAACGGCATAACACAAGGTCCGCCTGCCTTGGTTTCCACTTCACTCTTTTACCTGTTAGGACATCTCGACTTCCTTTTTCTTGTCGGCACTGTATTCAGTTTACTCGCGCTGCTGTTCACATTTGATGCAGTTGCTGGTGAGCGAGAGGCAGGCACACTCCGTATCACTTTGGCGAACGCCCTCCCACGAGATCTGTTTCTCTGGAGCAAATTGATTGGCGGATACATTGTGTTCATCGTCCCGTTTTTAGTGTCATTCCTGTTCGGCTTACTGCTACTGGTATCGCAAGGATTTCCGTTGGGTGAATCAGATATTTTTCCAAGAGTCCTAAGTCTTATACTTGTTTCAATGATCTATATTGCAGCCTTTTTTGTGATTGGGACGGTGATTTCCACCTATTTGGACAATTCCAAAACAGCACTCATCATCGCATTCACCGTGTGGGTATTTGCTGTGCTGATTACACCCCGCGTCGGGTTTATCACGGCAAAGTTCATCGCACCGACACAAACTTCACAAAGTGTGTATTTGGAAAAGACTGCCGTTCGTGAGAATTTCAACGATGAAGTTAGAGAAAAGCGGGGTGAGATACAAACAGAATACTGGAAAGATCGTCCGTCACCTTCTATACAAGAGCAGGTGAATGCGTCCTCGGAAATAGATAAACAGCTTGCACCGGTTGAAGCGGAGTATCGGCAGAAATACAATGACAGTGCCACCGCGATTGACCGCCGTTATAATCGTGAGCAAGCAAGACAAGAAAGTGTGGCGGAAACATTTTCCCGAATCTCACCGACATCTTCGCTCATCTATCTCACGACAAATTTAACGCGGACAGGAAAAGCAAAGCGGACAAACTATTTTGAAGCAGGAGAGCGATATTTCGCTTCATTGCATGCGGAATTGTTCAGTAAAATTAGAGATTATATCCCTGTGAGAATAATGAACCCAAAGGATAATATTCAACTGACACCGCCGCCCGCTGTGGAAAGTCCAACCTTAGCAGAAACATTCCGTCAATCGCTTGTAGATGTGCTACTGCTTTGCTTCTTTGCAGTAGCGTTGACAACCGTAGCATTTCTGAAATTCTTCCGATCAGATATTTAATCGGCACTTACAATTCTTAGACAACGTGCATCTTTACACGAAACAATTTCGACAATTCATTGTTGATACCGATAGAACAGACAATGAAAGCCTACACCTTAAAAGCAGAGTTGTTAGACACATAAGCGATTGATTGTTTAGCATTTTGAATCCCTTTATTAAACGGAGGCAATCTTAGTCTCCGTATTTTTTTGGAACTTTAAAGAGAAGATTGTGTGTAATCCAATAATACCAAATTAAAGGAGATTTGAATATGCTGAAAACAATCTTACGATTAAGGACTTTTTATCACAGACCGTTTCCGCATTCGAAATTAATAATGCTTCTACTCACTGCTACACTGATTTTCGGATTTCAACTTGCTACACACGCAGACGTTAATGAACTGCTATTACATTTAAAAGATTTCAAAGACCCAGGCAGTTTAGCAGTAAAACTTCAAGATACGCGTGCCGCTGTATCCAAATCTATATCCAAGCAATTGTCTGATGAGACACAGCAACTTTTAAGCGAATATGACGGTATAAGTACTCCGTCTCCTATCCTTCAGAAATCATTACTTTCTGATTTGAATCGCCTACTCCAAGCTTCTACGCTCTATGATGTCGAAAGTTTTGCCAAAATCAAACTTAGTGAAGAAACCGAGAAACTTATAGCAAAGAACCCGAAGAACGGCGAGACGTTAGTTCGCCTGAATCGTTTTCTCTTGGCAGACGCATATCCTTATGAATTAGCCGCACCCTCCGAACAGCATATTCATGAGGATTCCAAAGGGATTGAGAAATGTAGGGAAAATTTAAAGCAGATAAAACTTGCACTTGAGAAATATCGTGTTGAAACAAAAAACTATCCGGAATGGCTTTCGGACCTTTCTCCGAAATATTTAGACAAGAAAATACTTCTTTGTCCTGCGGATGCGACAAAAGGTAAACCTGGGGTTCTAACAGAAGGTGCGAAGGATCCAACACTGCCGTGCAGTTATCTCTACGAATTTCGTCCTTCTCAGAAAGTAGGTCAGGAATTCTTATTGAAACATCAGGGTGATATGCTACCTATTGTTCGGTGTCAGCATCACAAGCTCAATTTAAGTATCAGCGGTAAACTCTACCGATATGGTCCTCAAAGAATTATCTACAATAACAGCACAGTGAAATTTGCGCAAACTACCTCCATACAAAATCCTTCCTCAGCACATCTGCCTCCAGAGGTCAAGAAACAAATGCAGGAGGAACTCCTTAAAAAAGGTCCTGGAACAACACACACTACCACCATTCAACTTGACGAATCTAAGGACTTTCGCACACAACTCAAAGAGCAATTCGGCGAGGCATACCTTGCATCACCAGAAGGAAAAGCACTACTGAACCAATTATCTTCAACACAACACGCCTTGTCAAAGCAGGAAAAACTGGCAAACCTGAAAGGGAAACCGATGCCAGATATCGCTTTAACTGATCTTTCGGGAAAACCTATCAAGTTAGACAAATTGCGTGGCAAATTCATTCTTGTGAACCTCTTTTTGTTAGACTCTGACACCAGTGGGAAGAAGTTACAACATCTGGAGAAACTACTCAAAAACTACAATGCCTCACAATTGAGGACAGTTGGCATTAGCAACAGTGATTCTACAAAGGCAATTGATTCGTTTAAAAAGAAAAATAGACTTTCAATGCCTATCTGGCACGCTAAAAACGACCAGATACAGGATCACTTTAATATAGATATGTCTGAATCTCAAACGGAACTCATAACGATACTTTTGAATCGAGAATTGATTGTAAAAGATGTATTTATAGACTTTAATCCAGAGAAC
>VXOP01000173.1 GCA_009839975.1 Candidatus Poribacteria bacterium | reverse complement strand
GTATCCAACGGAGTGAATTCTCATCACCTACTGCTGGAATATATGTGTCGGTTTGTTCTAAAACTGATAAATTATCCCATTTCTCAACGGCAACTATCGTATCCGGTGCACCTAAAATCTGTGGTTTCTCTGGTTTGTATAGATTGAGACAACTCACATCTTCCCCCGGCAGCACTCTAAAGGGATATATGACAGACTCTGACAATATTTCAGCATCTTCATCGCTAAAACCGAGTTCAAATCGTCCTTCGGAAGAATTGAGGTTATGGTGTAAAGGTAATGCGGATTCTGCAACATAAGCATAATCACTCACAGGTGCTGTGTCTTGTCTATTCGCGCCAACAGCGACTATTATACAGCAGGCTAAACTAATGGTTAGAACACACGTTTTGCTCCGGGATGGCTGCCTTGCAGTATTCTTTAAGGCAAATCGAATTCTACTCAACTGAGATGAGACACTTTGGTATTTTAACCACGTATCAAAATAATACCAACCGATTAAAAGCACTGTGATTGTAATCAGAAAGAACGCAAACACAGGTTGGTTGGCAAAATTATTGAATGCCTCTGTTACCTTGCTGGAAAATGGCAGGATATTCACCAATATCGCAATACCGACTATACCTAATAATGCGAAAGCTGATTTCTTACCTGGAACTCTCTTTTTGCTCTGCTCTGGTGTTATTGCGGTATCTCCAAAGTCCGTTTTACCTGAAAGTAAGGATACTGTTGAAATCTTACCCAATCTTCCTACTGTTCTGTATATTGAGAACATGACCACTACAAAAGATATGAATGTGCCTATGAGTAAACTCAAAATGCTGATATGAATCTGAATGAAAGGTGTACCGATAGCGGGTAACCACCATGTTTTCAATCCATAGATCATCAATTGTGCGTATCCTATAGCAAGGAGACATCCTAATATACTTCCAACGCATGTAATAATCACGCCTTCATATAGGAATCTCCTGCGTATATTAGCTACTGGGTATCCAACTGCTTGAAAAATACCTATCTCTCGTGATCTCTGTTCTACGCCTAATCGGAAAACCATGCCTACCAACAACGCAACTGCTATGATGATAAACCCACTCATACTGCTAAACAGCATCCCAAAGTCTGATGAACCTTTAGATGACTTTAGTCCTTCTGAACGAAGGGATATGGTCTGAAAACCGAGCTGGTCAGGACGAATAGCCTTCAATAACTCGGATACAAAGAGCTCTTTTGTAGCCTTAATATCTTTTCCGGGAGCGGATTCCATCCTTATTGACGTCAGATCACCAAATCTATTCCGCCATAGCTTCTTTCCTAATTCTAATGGAATAAATGCTTTTGGGGCAGATTTATATTCATCCCAATAGGCTTCATCTTTAGAACGAATTAGACCATTATCAAATGGGAAAGGCGGATCCCAATCATGTATGTCGTTGGATGCACTGACACCGGGGAATTCTGGAATTATGTCGGTATCAGCTGCGATACTCTCAATCGGTACTATTCCTTTCAAGAGAAAGTGTGTTGCTTCTGTAATGTACGCATCGTTAGTATCTATGCTGAAGTATTTGACCTCTATTCTATCCCCCACGCTTACACCCAGGTCATCCGCTGCCCAATCGTTAAGGTATATTTCATGCACCTCAATTGGTTCATCTAATTCGGATAATCTTTTTTTTATGTCTGCATACGTCCTCTGATCTATCTCGGTCGTATTAGAACTGAATAACTCAGCAAATAGACCTGCCTCAATCGGTAATGCCAAGATTGTTGAATAAGGAATTGATTTTGATATAACTGATTGATCATCAGAAGTTCTTTCTGCATCAATGCTATTGGCAAGATATGTGAGTGTAGGCAAGACAGGAATGTTGTTCTCTGATGCAACTGTAAGGGCTGCTTCTGATAGAATAGGTTTTATTAAGAACTGATCACTTTGTAGGTCAAAATAATCGTCATGTTCGGACAGATATATACCGAGCTCATCAAGTGTAAGTTTTAGGTCATTGCGTGATATTGGATGGTCATCTGATGTAAAAAGCACATTCACACCGTCTGACTGCATGAGTGCTTTTTGCAGTTCTGGTAGAGCAATGTATGCATTCATTGGTAGACTCTGACTGGCATGCAGATTAAATCTGCCCGCATTCTCAGTAGAGATAATGTTACTTATTACCAACCGCAGCCGTTTAATGGATTCTGTTGCATCGCGTTCTCCGAGAAGAAATTCAGGATGAATCTCATAAGACTGCGGTAAACTAACAAGTATAGAATCTCCAATTTTTACATTGAGCTCTTTTTGCAGTGAAGAATTGATTGCGACATTAGGAAAAGGACTCTGTACCTGACTATCCAATATTGGACTTACGTTTTCTTCCCAGAGACCGAAAAAATCATCTTGCACACCGTAAATGTTTACCTTAGATGCGCGACTATCTGAACCAACAGCGGAGACAGAACCGCTGAGGATTATTGCAGGAACGTTGTTCTGATGATCAACAATTTCTGGACTGAAAAAGTGTTCGGCAATGAGTGCCTGTTGGATAGAGCCGAGTCGTTCTAAGGTAACATTTCGCAGGCTGCCACGCATTGAGTCCCCAACAATCAAGGCACCAGCAAGCACTCCGGTAGCAACAGCAGTACACAAGGCAACTGTCAAATGTACCCGCCAATAGTATCTGAATGTAGTCCGAAGAGTCCGCATAGTTTTTCTAATCAGAAACAAGACAATTACCGTTTATAGTTTGTCAGTTGTGATTGCTGAACAAACGCCATCCCGTAAATCCAGACGATTTTCAAACCGTGAAGCCAACTCAAGATTGTGTGTTACTACGATTAAGATGTTCTTAAGCATGTAATGGAGTTCAAAAAGCAGATCCACGATAGCTGCTGTCGTGTTCGTATCAAGATTTCCTGTGGGTTCATCACAGAGAAGAATACTCGGACGGTTTATGAGAGCACGCGCAATAGCAACCCTTTGACGTTCGCCACCAGAAAGTTCAGCTGGACGATGTAATATACGATCAATTAAACCAACCCGCAGGATCAGCCTTTTGGCTTCTTCTGATGTATCCGGATTATTATTGTTGAAGGCAAGGGTAGGAATGAGAACATTTTCCAAAACAGAATACTGAGGAAGAAGATGGTGATCTTGGAAAACGAAACCGATGACATCGTTCCGGAATTGTGCTAAGGCAGGTTCAGATAGCGAAAATGGGTCGGTTCCATTAATTTCTACACTACCAGACGTCGGTTCTTCTAACGTACCTATAACATGAAGGAGTGTACTTTTACCAGAACCTGAAGGTCCTGTAATGGCAACTGATGAACCTTTCTCAAATCCAAAAGATACATCTCTTAGGACTTGTAGAGAACCGAAATCTTTGGACAAATTCGTTACATTAAGATGTTTGGGGATTGCTTCGGAGTCTTTCATGTTTTCGTGCAGCGCATCTACCAAGGTTCAGCAATTCCCGTCTATCTTCTCTAAATTGATATTTTCGCTGCAAGAAAATCGGGTATGGGAATTGCTTGAAGTTTCTCACCTGGATTCGCTATACAACAGACTGTTGTCAACTCTCCCCTTGCAACATCAACGTCATCAAGCGTAAAATGAAATTGATATGTTAACGATTTTGATCCTTTATTTGACACCCAGAGTCTAATGTCTACCTCATCCTCAAATCTGAGTGGATGCAAATACTCACAAGATGCAGTGACGCGAGGCCAACCAATTTTATTACCTTCCCACTCTGTCACAACACTGGTACCTAAACTACGAAGGAATTCATGCTCTGCAGTCTCCATAAAAATAAAGAACCTTGTAAAGTGAACAATACCTGCCATATCCGTATCGGCAAATTCTATTTTCCTTTTAGTTTTGAACTCAGTACGCATTTTTTGACCATGATTTACAGGACTGACTAGTGTTCTGTCAAGTTTATATTTAAGGGTAAATGTCGCGATTCGGAGATTGCTCCTACAGAAAAGGCTTGTCTTGTAGGCGGTGAATGCCTAAATGGCATTCATACCGTTGATTCGATCTCCGAATCGCGACCTACAATAGTCTGTTGACTAAGCACTAGTCAATTTTTGGGATACATCGGTACTTCCTTATACCGACTCCACGTTTCTGAGTATATCTTCCAATACCCATCTGCGGGATCAATCATCAAGTCTAACTTTTTTGTGCCAATGTCTGAATAGGCAGGACGACTCCCTGAAGCAGGCATACCCTTGAATTCTTGTAAGAATTCCGCATCGGCAACAGCTCTATCGCCATTTATGATTAGATTGGATATCTTTACCTGAATTCCAGCATAACCTAGATTTAACCGCTTCATCTTCTGTCTTAACTGTTTTTTTGTTAGAAAAGTAGATGTTTCTCTATCTCCTCTCACAGTTACCCGCGTAATGAGTGCCTTTTCCGCATAAAGAGACATATAGGTATCAAGATCCTTGTCCTCCCATGCTTGTTGCCATTTTCCCAGAATCTGACTGACCTTGAGTTGTGTATCCAGTGGCGCATCACCATTAAAAATGCCGCCTACAGACTCTTCTGTAACAGGTTCATCAACTAATGGGTCATTCTGTGATATGGGGGGCTCGGTAATATAATCATCACCCATCTCATCGTTGATTATCCGCCATTTTCTAATGAAGAAACCTTTCTTTTCAATCGTTAACTGACGAGAATGTGTCTCAATGAAGGTACCACCACTATATACAGATACATTGATATTCTCTACGAGGTGTTTCGTCTTAGAATATGCAATCGCTTTATATTCAGCTTGGGATAGGTCTACTTCCAATTCTTGGGAGATATGACCAATTGCTAATGTATAGTTCTTTCTCTGTTTTTTTCGGGCAGATTTGTCCCAAAGAGAGGTATACTTCTTCTGATCCTGTGTTTCCAAAGCCTTTTTCCATTCTAAAACTAATGGTGCGACAGGACTATCTATACTTTGCTGTGAAGTGTCTACATTGTCAGAGTCGAACTCAGGTATGTGTGTGGCAATCTCTTCAGAGTCTACTTCATCTCTTACAAGTTTCCAACGTCTTTGAATGATCCCGGTTCTTGCGATAGTCAGCGTTCTGGATTGCAGCAGTGGTTCACCGGGGGCATGGATCCAGATCGGAATTTCTTCTATCCTTAGATAGTCCTTACCTTGTGGGTCATTACGTGTTCTGTTTTCAGCATCCCGGATATCTACATCAATGTCTAATTGTTCCTTAAATAACTGAGCGGTATGTTGGTAACCTGCGTTAATTTTGTTTCGTGCATTCTTACCCCATAGTTCATCATATTTATCAATCTCACCAGATTCCAGGGCACTTTTCCACTTAACCAAAAACGCTAATGCTGATTCATTAGACCGAGTGAGAAGAAGTCCACAGAACACCAAAATGAAAACTGCACAGGCAATCGCTCCCCATTTTACATAATCTTTGTAATTAAAGTTTGAAAGTGCCTGCTGGCTGTTTTGACCTGATTGAAACGAATTATTGGCATTCATAAACTCACTCCTTATAATTTTGGTATATTCTCATAGACTTGCCAGGTTTCGCGATAAATCTTCCATTTACCTGCTACCTGATGTGCCCAAACTTCGCGTATCCATAATTCATATAGTGCGGTATCATCTTCATTTTCGGCAGGTGATACCAATCGACTAAATCTGTATGTACCTATTACACTTTCCTGTTCAACTTCAGAAAGCGCATCAGATTTTGTCCAAGCAAGTTTGTTCATCTCTCGCAGCTTCGCTTCAAATTGCGTCTTGTTGAGAGCTGTTGCATTTTCCTTACTCTCTCGTATAACGATATGGTTGGTAGTTACATCAGGTGCATAATAGGCAATATGTGCATCCATGTTCTTACTTTTCCAAGTCTTTTCCCAGTTACTTAATGCAGTTTTACCAGCATTTATCTGCGCAGTAGATAGTGAAGTTCTGCCTGTACGTGGGGTTTTAGCACTGGGGAGTTGCGTAGCAAATGCTCTTGCTTTTTCTGCTTGTCTTCTGACAAATTCTTGATGTTCAACGGCGATATTCTGCTTATTGGATTCAGTTAGTTTTTGCGTAAATATTCTTGCTTGTTCGCGCATCTGCTTTTTAACTGACTCTGTTTCAGCGATCGCCGCCCGTTTCAAACGACTCTCGGTTTTCGCTATCGTTTCCGCTGCATCAACCTTAAGTGATAACTTCTCTAATTCCACTCCATAGTTTTTCACATTAGTTTCTGACTTATCAAGTCTTGCTTGAAAGGAATCTACAGAAGCATTGAGTTCTGCAACCATTTGGTTATGTGTTTTCTGTTCCTCAATTAACTCCTGTTTATCTGCTTCAAGATTACTGATTGTAGCTTTAAGTCCAGATTCAGAATCTTGTAGTAACTCAATATCGTTTTCTAAACTGACTATTTTTGTATCCTTTGCCGTTAATTGACTTTTCAACTCTCCAATTTTAGCATCTCTTGATAGGATGTTAGCATTTGTTTCTACATCCTTGGTATTCTGAATAGCAATTCTTGAAGCGATCTTAGCATAAGTGATAGCATTGTTTGCATACTTAATGGCATTAACACCATTCTTATTTCTTTTCGCGTCTTTTGCCTTTTCAAGCTCCGTTTCAGCTTGTTCATAAGTTTCAAAAGCCAGGGACTGTGCGTTGACTTCTCGTGCAGAAGTTAATGCCGCTTCTGCTTGCGACAGAAGTGGGTCAATATCCTGTAATTGGATCGTACCTAATTTCCCACCGCAGGCAACTATCAGTAAGAGTGAACAAAGCAAACAAAATAGCTGTATCCTATTACCTACTTGGTGTTTTATTAACTTCCTATAGTTCTGTAATGTCGTCATTTTCTTTTTCATGTATTGCCTCCTTCGGTTTATAGTTTCCTTTTTTATTTATTCAATCCGAATCGAAAATAGGTGATGTTAAAACTCGTGGTTGTGTCGCTCCTGTTTTCATCTCTATAAGGGACTCTTTGATTGCTTTCGCGTGTACTGTGCCAACGCCTTCTACTTTTTTAAGTGCATTAACATCTGAGGTGATGATTGCATCTAAGGTATTGAAACGATCAATAATGCTCTCTACTACGGTAATTGGTATCCGTGATACCTGACTCAAGATTCTATATCCACGGGGTTCTAAAATCTCTTCAGGCCCAATTTCGTTTTGTGAATATCCAAGTGCTTCATAGATGTTCTTCATATCTGACAGTTCTGACACACTCAGTCCAAATAAATCTTCATACACTGCTGTTACGTCTCGGGTGTCATCGTTAAAATAATCCCTTATAATGAGTAAGGATCTCTCAATCTCAGTTGCTAACTCAGTTGGAATTAACTGCAATGACAATGCTTCATTCCCTAATTCTATTCTATATAGATTTAGATCGTGTTCTGTTCTTCTGACGCGTTCACAAACTTGTATAGCAGTTAAGACGTTTGACAATTTAACTGTCCCACTTAATTCCACCCAGTTTAATGTTGCTAATACGTGCTGCATCGTTTTTGCATATTGTGTAAGTGATAACATCGCTTGATTTGCACCAGATATTAAAATAGGACGATCACGAAAGAGATAGTGCTGATTACGTGTATATAAGGTGAGTGTATTCCTCCGTCTTGAAACCGCGATGACGATCTCACCAGTTTCTTTAGCGAACTTTTCTGCTGACCGATGACGTAAACCGGTTTCATTAGAGGTAATTGATGGATTTACCTTGAGTGTTACATTAGCACGTACAATCCGTTTCATATCAGATGAAAGGATGATAGCACCATCCATTTTAGCCAATTCGGCCAGACGCGAAGGTAGGTAAGGACAGTCTATTCCAAAACCATCCTCAGTCAGCTCTAATACTTCTGGCGAATCACCTACAACGATCAAGCCACCGGTTTTTGCCTGAAGTATGTACTCAATACCATCACGCAGCGTAGTACCGGGTGACAATAACTTCAATGTTGCAATGAGTTCTCTTTCTCTAGAATTTTCTGTTGGTATTCTGAGCACTTTCGTCACCTCCATCTATAATAACGTAACACATCAGAGAATGGTCTGTCAAGGGAATCTTAGGTCGGTCATACACAGTCTTAACAACGGTCAAAGAGAATATTCTTGACTTCCTAACCAAAATTATGTATCATGATTGATGTGAGTTTGTGTGGAAACGCTCCATTGTTTGTTTATATACGGCACACGGAGAGTGCCTACTACTATTAATACGGCACACGGAGAGTGCCTACTACTATTAAGTTTACAGATGTTATGAAAAAAAATAAAAATGAATCACAAATTGTAACGCTTGAAACCAATAAAGGAAACATAATTATTGAACTTTATTCTGAATGTGCGCCATTGACCGTAGCGAATTTTGTTAAATTGATTGAAACAGGCTTTTATGATGGTTTAACTTTTCATCGATTTGTAAAGGGGTTCGTTATACAAGGTGGTGACCCGGATGGTACAGGAACAGGTGGACCTGGTTGGACTATTCCGGGTGAATTCAAAAAAAAGAAACTCCGAGAATTAATGCCACAACACGAAAAAGGTGTACTGGCAATGGCGCGTAAACCTTCACCTGATTCCGCAGGAAGTCAATTCTATATCTGCCTCAGTGATGATCCAACTATTTATGAACATCTGAACGGTAACTATACCACTTTCGGTCGAGTTATTGAAGGGATAGATGTCGTTGAATCACTACGAGAAAGGGATGTGATGACACAGGTGTCGGTTAAATCAGACAAAGATTCGGCTTGAGTATTCTCTGTTCTTGGAGTGTTGGAAGGATCACATATATGGAAGTATGGAAACAACTTGTTCGTGATACAGTTAATACACCAGAAAAACTTGCTGATAAATTTGACGTGGATATTGAAGAGATGCGACGGATACACAAGGAATTTCCTATTCGCATCAATCCTTACTATTTGAGCCTGATAGAAAAACCAGGAGATCCTATCTGGAAACAGGTAGTACCTGATACAAGAGAACTGATCAGTACTGGTGTTGAAGACCCGCTTGATGAAGAAAAGGACAGTGAAGTACCAAATGTTACACATCGCTATCCGGATAGAGCACTCTTTTATGTCAATTATATGTGTCCTATCTATTGCCGGTTCTGCACACGCAAACGTAAAGTCGGGGACCCACATTCAATATCTGAAAATAACATAGAAATAGGACTTGATTACATCAGATCACACCCAGAGATACGGGACGTCATCATCTCTGGCGGCGACCCACTCATGTTGACTGACAAGAAAATTGACTTGGTCGTTGGTGGGTTACGCGATATTGACCATATAGAGATAATACGTATCGGTTCACGTGTACCTGTAACACTGCCACAACGTATTACACCCGAACTGTGTGCAATATTGAAACAGTACCATCCTTTCTATATTAATACACACTTCAACCATCCTCGTGAAATAACACCTGAAACTGAAAAGGCATGTGGTATGCTTGCAGATGCCGGAATACCACTTGGTAATCAAGCCGTATTGCTAAAAGGTGTAAATGATGAACCGGAGACAATGGTTGAATTGATGAAGGAACTCCTACGGATTAGAGTTAAACCTTACTATATCTATCAGGCTGACCTTGTTTACGGCACAGATCATTTCAGAACATCAGTTGAAACAGGACTAAAAATCGTTGCCGCATTACGTGGACATATATCCGGCCTCGGTGTGCCGCATTATGTAATTGATGCACCAGGTGGCGGTGGAAAAATCGCTATAATGCCAGACCCTATCGTTACTTTTGATGAAGACGAAATACAACTCAAGAACTATGAAGGGAACATATATAGTTACCCCAGTACACCCTTCTTTGATGAAGACTGGTAAATCGAGCGTGGTTACTCCTTCTCTGTATCCTGCTTATTATCCTTGTTCATAAAAGGAGTCAGTAGATCAATTGGAATCGGGAAGATCACGGTTGAGTTCTTCTCCGCACTGACTTCAACCAATGCCTGAAGAAAACGGAGCTGCACAGATGTTGGTGTCTGGCTTAATATCTCTGCTGCATTCGTAAGGACCTCAGCAGATTCAAACTCACCTTCAGCGTGCACAACCTTAGCACGCCGTTCACGTTCAGCTTCCGCCTGTTTCGCCATTGCACGTTGCATCTCTGCGGGAAGGTCTACGTGTTTTATCTCCATAGAAAGCACTTCAACACCCCACGGTTCACACTGCTTCTTGATAATATCCTCTAAATCTTTGTTGAGTTTGTCACGTTCAGAGAGTAAGTCATCAAGTTCAGCACGTCCAAGAACACTACGGAGTGTTGTCTGTGCAATTTGTGATATAGCAAAACCGAATTCTTCTACCTCAATAACTGCTCTATCCGGTTCTGTGACCCGAAATGTCAGCACAGCATTGACACTTACAGAAACGTTATCCTTTGTAATAACATCTTGTGGGGTGACATCGTTAACGACTACGCGAAGACTTACCCGCTGCATACGTTCTATCCAGAACGGAATCAGTATCACAAGTCCGGGTCCTCTTGATCCCTTAAAACGTCCTAACCTGAATACAACAGCGCGTTCATACTCCTTAAGTATCCTTATACTTGTAGCAAGCATTATCACTACTACGATCGCAATTGCAAAATATAGTTCAATTTGTGGCATCTAACAACTTCCTTTCTACGCTCCAATCCCAGTTATCTCACTAACCTTCTGAAAAAATGCCCGTTTTCGTGGTGTATTGATCTGCCATTGTACAGGCACAGATTGATAACCGTGATGATAGTCATTCTCTCCGGGATCAAAATACCCCCACGACGCGTATTGACTTACAGCAGCCATGCAGTTGTTCAAAGGTTTATCAAAGTCAAAATGATCATCTTCATTGAATAGAATAGGCATCGGTCGGTAACCAGGAACATGTCGTGTCTGTTGCACCATTTCAAGAATCCGATTCGGGTCTTTGACACCATTACCATGCACTAATATAAAATCAGATGCCCGAACTACGTTCTCATAAGGCACGCGTCCGCCACCGTAGCTTGTACCTGCTAAATAGCTTCTACCGTTGTGTGTTGTTGATCTAACCCGTTCAATCAGTTCGTGTACTCTTTCAGGTTGCAGGATTTCATGCTTATATCTTACATTACATTCATTATTAACCTCAACAATCACATTCGTCCATTCGTTATCAAAGAGCCATTGTGTTGCGTTATCAACAGCAGTGATAACAGCGTTCTCATCTGAAAGTCGATGGTCTTGTCCAAAATAGAAATACCCCAGAATAACGACCATACCGAGTTCATCAGCAAAATCAATGATTCGTTTGAGACGTGATAGATAATCCGGATTAAGGCTACCGTCCGATTCTATTCCTGAATTATGCCACGGTTGTGCTTTTGAATATCCTTCCGGACTTCCGCCCTGTAGGTTGATAGTAAATGCCAACACACCGTGAGCGCGCCATGCTGGCATAGCAGAAAGGAATTCCCGAGTGTTCCTCTCAGGATCCCATTTACCGGTATCAGGGTATTCCCAACGGTGAACGGTTTCAGCATTTCTATCATCAAAGACACCTTGAACCATGCGACTGTTCATCAACAGACCTTCTATTTTGTTTCCCTGATAGACTCGACCGGGATAGGTTATTTCTCCGTTAATATAAAATGCATCTTCAACAATAGTAACTTCAGTATTCATAGAACTCCTTTCTTATAATTTGTAAATATATCTTCGGTTTCTATCGTCATTATATCAGAATTACGCCATGATGACAAGAGGTGATTCTACAGAGGGGATGTAAAGTTTTTGGGATAAATTTGATCTACGCTCCGACCCCAGTTATCTCTCTAACCTTTTGAAAAAATGCCCGTTTTCGTGGCGTGTTAATCTGCCATTGTACAGGCACAGATTGATAACCGTGATGATAGTCATTCTCACCGGGATCAAAATATCCCCACGACGCGTATTGACTGACAGCAGCCATGCAGTTGTTGATAGGTTTATCAAGGTCAAAGTTATCATCTTCATTGAATAGAATAGGCATCGGTCGATATCCTGGAACATGGCGCGTCTGTTGCACCATTTCAAGAATCCGATTCGGATCTTTGACACGGTTACCATGCACTAATATAAAATCAGATGCGCGAACTACGTTTTCATAAGGCACGCGTCCACCACCGTAGCTTGTACCTGCTAAATATCTTCTGCCGTTGTGTGTTGTTGATCTAACCCGTTCAATCAATTCGTGTACTCTTTCAGGTTTCAGGATTTTATGCTTATATCTGGCATTACATTCATTATTAACCTCAACAATCACATTTGTCCATTCGTTATCAAAGAGCCATTGTGTCGCGTTATCAACAGCAGTGATAACAGTGTTCTCATCTGAAAGTCGATGATCTTGTCCGGAATAGAAATACCCCAGAATAACGACCATACCGAGTTCATCAGCAAAATCAATGATTCGTTTGAGACGTGATAGATAATCCGGATTAAGGCTACCGTCTGATTCTATTCCTGAATTATGCCACGGATGTGCTTTAGAATATCCTTCTGGACTACCTCCCTGTAGGTTGATAGTAAATGCTAACACACCGTGTGCACGCCATGCTGGCATAGCAGAAAGGAATTCTCGAGTGTTCCTCTCAGGATCCCACTTACCAGTATCAGGATATTCCCAAAGGTGAACAGTTTCAGCATTCCTATCATCAAAGATACCTTGAACCATGCGACTGTTCATCAACAGACCTTCAATCTTGTTTCCCTGATAGACTCGACCGGAATAGGTTATTTTTCCGTTAATATAGAATGCATCTTCAACAATACTAACTGCAGTATTCATAGAACTCCTTACTTATAGATGCTGGAATTCTGTTAATTATCGTTCAAAAAGTTTTGTCTGTTTGTCGTCAACGGTGTTGCGGTACTTGCCAACATTCTTGCCTTTTGATTTGCGTTCTTTAAATGTTGTCTGCACATCACGTAAAGCGAGTTCTTCATGGATTTTTGGCATTTCATTTTGTGCTTTTTCCAATCTGTCACATGTCATCTCCATATATGCTTCGCTTCTGTCAATACCGATATATTTATGTCCTAATAGTTTTGCAGCAACAGCAGTTGTACCGCTGCCGAGGTAAGGGTCTAACACAATACCTTGTGCTTCTGTTCCCAAGATTGAAATAATCATACGCGCAGGTAACCATAGAGGAAACGGTGCAGGATGTGGATTCTTTCTTCCGTTTTCAGGTACGCCGCGCCATATAGATGTCAACTTAGCATCACAGGATTGCAATTCTTTACCGATTAGATGATCACCAATGGGTTTATACAACCAATAAATACGTTCCTCTACCTGCCAAAACCGCCATCCTCGTATGTTTCCAGCTATCATCCTGTCCCAAATGATTTCCTGTTTTACCGTCCATACTGTCTTGCGCAGCCAATCCATCGGATGATACATGTTGCCTTTTTCCCATCGTATTTTGTGATTATAGAAAAACGAGCCACCTGGTGCGGTTATTCGGTAAATTTCATTTAGCACATCCACTTGATTTTGTTGGTAATCAGGTTCAGGCATTGCGTCTTTATAAACATCATACACTACATTTTTTACAAGCCATCCTTTATGTTTTTCTTGTTTGTTATAGGGTGGTGAAGTGATGCCGACATTGACAACATCATCATCTATCTTACTGAGGACGTTGAGGGTGTCCCCTTCAATGAGGTGTCCATCTCCAAGCGTGTCAGCAGTAATTTGTATATTCTCCAGTAGATTGTCTTTTAGAAGATGCTGTTCAGCGATATTCATTCTATATTATTCTCCAAGTATTTAAACACAGGTCCTGTTATGTAAGGTTTTGCTTCATTGAGTTCCCGTTTAGACACAGAATAAATTATTTCCAGACTCTCTACGTCTTTGTAATGTTTAAATGAAAATTCTGCACTTCGTTGGTATACACCTTTAGAATCGCCAGCAGAAAAGTGGTGTTCAAGTTGTTCCTGCAATCGGGATATGAAACTTTGTTCGTTAAAACTAAACCCAAATATATAAATTAAGCGTCCATTAACAAAACCAGCAACCAGCATGTTCGGTTTTTCCTGTTGATGTTTTTGAAACCTTGCCCATGTATAATCCGTAAAGTTACCTCCGCCATTTAGTTTTTTGGGTTTCTTTGCTTTAGAATCGGTACGGAAATTACGGGGTTTGATTTCGCATTGTTCAGTCTTTCCTGTAAGCGTATTATGTCTAAAACCGTTATAACCTAACTTTTCTGAGCTAGGTTCGTATCCAGCTACCACAGCTACAACTAACTCGCGCATTGTAGAAGAGTTCAAGTCGTTGTAATATTTTGTGAGTAAATCTAAAAGCATAGCGACCAGACTGTCTTTGGATTTACCAATCAGGTTGACACTAATTTCACTATGTTCTTTTGTAGCATAATCTTGGATAAGCTGTAGCAGGTCTTTGTTCATATTTACTGTTCCTATTTAAGGATTGCAGATACCTTGAAGGTGACAACGTTCTTGATTAAATGTAAGATACATTGGGTATAAATAGTATATCAGGATGGCATCAAGAATTCAATATTGAATAAAGAAAATGAGAGAAGATAGGATACACTATCGAAGCGTTACTGGTAACTTACCAGTTGCCAGTTTCTTACCTAATAGCACCTCTACTGCCGCAAGAAGGGAATAATAGTTGCTATCATACGCAGCGATGGCACAATCAACATCAGGACAGATACTCAGAAGATAAGGGGATGCATGGGATATGACAACGATGGGAACATCCGTCTTCTGACTCAGTATGTGCAACATTTTTGCTTGTTCGCTGTTCACTATGCCTGCAACAATTTTGGATGGTTTTGAGAGTAAGAGTTGTGATGCAACCTGTTCCGGATTTACTTCAACAGGAATCAATACTGGGGTGATGTGTGTTAGATCGGTATGTGCCTTCAGGTAAGCATTCGTAAAATTACGAGATGGACTCAGTAGCAAAACCGGTTCCTTTGGTTCAGCACTCATCGGAATAATGTTCTCAGTATTCTTTACAATGGTGATAGACCTGTTAGCAATTGTTTGTGCCACGTCTCTGTGCTGCCTGTTGCCTACGATTGCTATTTCAGTTCCAATGCTATCTGGATTATTCAATAGTGTCTTTTGTTGATCAAACAGACCGTAAACACTTTTGTAGTACAAGATTCTTCGTACTGAATTGTCAAGACGCATGGGTGAGATAATCTTCTTTTGAACTGCTTGTCGAATGGCACTAAAGACCCTCTGCTGCATTTTGAAAGTTGCTGACACGAGTATAATGTCAGCACCTGCCTGTATAGCTAATACGGCTGCGTTTCCAATTTCATATTGGTCATCAATTGCTTTCATCTCCATGTCATCCGTCATGATAAGACCTTCAAATCCTAAACGTTGACGTAGAAGTCTCGTCAGTATCTTGGATGATAATGTTGCGGGGAATTCTGGGTCTAATTTTGGATAGAGCACATGTGCGGACATAATTACTGCTACATCTGAATCAATAGCAGCACGAAATGGATGTAATTCAATCTCATCAATTCGTTCTTGGCTGTGTTCAATAACGGGCAGTTTAAAATGTGAGTCCAGGCTTGCGTCTCCGTGACCAGGGAAGTGTTTCGCAGTTGCAAGAACACCATTCTTTTGAAGACTCTGGATATAGGCTGTACCGAGTTGGGATACAAGTGTAGGTGTTTCACTATAGGAGCGAACCCCAATAACTGGATTTATCGGGTTGGTATTTACATCCATGACAGGAGCACAGTTGAAGTTAATCCCTACTGCGGATAATTCGAGTGCTGTTAGTTCACCGGTCTTTGCTGCTAGATCCTGAGACCTTGTCGCGCCTAAAGCCATATTCCCGGGTAGAACTGTCGCACCTTTCTTTAACCTTGCAACAATGCCACCTTCTTGGTCAACGGCAATAAATAACGGTATACTGTTCGGGTTCTCCGCCGCCAATCGTTGAAGTGATGTTGTGAGTGCTACGACTTGCGATGCCTCTTGAATATTTCTGCTATAGAGGATAATTCCACCGACACGACGTTTCGTTATGTGTGCTTCTGCGACAGGACCGATCTCTCTACCCCCAATACCGTATAAAAGGAGTTGACCGATTTTTTCATCTGTCGTCATCCTACCTAACATTACCTCAATTTCTGCAGCAGACAAAGCATAAGAAGAAATTGAGACAGATACAATAAGAAACATTACAAAAAGGGTTTTATAGAATAATTGCACAAGATTCCTCCGTAGATTTAAGGGTTTATTCATCAACTGTCTTTTCCGACAGTGCTTTGAAATACTGACGAAGTTGTTCACGATACTGGTACGGTATGTTTTCAAATTCCTTTGCGTTGGGAGCTATATCAAGTTTTCGTACGTATTCTAACAGGTCTGGATGAAGCGGTGGTACATCTTGAGCGGGGGTTGAAGGTCTTTTAGCGACTTGTGCCTTACGTCTTCTGCCGACATCCCGTTTTTCCAACGATTTTAAACTATCAAGCATCCGCGTCAAAATACGTTTTTGTTGGTCAACAACATCCTTATCCAGAGTCCCTTGTTTTAGTTTTGTTTCTACATCTTCCATCTCTTCTGCAACATTCTGTAAACTGCCCAAGATTTCTGAAGCCTCATCAGCAATTTTTGACAGTCTTTCTGTGGCTTCTCTGATCAGTTGTTGTTGTGAGGCAATCCTTTCAAGCCGTTGTTGAAGACTGGGTGTGCGTCCCTGTTCCCGCATCTGTTGACTAAGTCTCTCTGCCATCTCATTCAGCTGTTCTTGACTCTGTGCAAGTTGTTGCAGCTGTTCCAACATGCTTTGTAGTCCACCCGCACCCATCTGCTGATTCATTTGAGCCATAGCATCTAACATATCAGAAATTGCCTGATTGATGTCAGCAAGTCCTGTTCTTTGAATAGGCAGCGCGAGCGATGCTTCTCTATCTTCCAAAGCACGGGCAGCACGACCCAGTGCATCACTTGACGCATTGAGTCGCCATACGATCTTCGGGTCCACCTCCATCTGCTGTTTACCAAGTTCCCACAGGTTTTCAGCAATTTGAGATATACCTTGAGACGCGCTCAGTTCTTTAGCAGCGAGTTCCTGAAGTCGTTTAATCTCGCTCGGAACATATTCTTCAAGACTGGATATAGTCAAACCCTCTGTCTGTTCAATTACTTTTTCATGGAGATGCGAATAATACAGGCTGCTCTTTACAGCCTCATTCATAGCAGCTAAAGCCTGTTCATTGTTAGAACCCTCCATAAATTCCAGAGCATTGTCTAATCCTTGTGCTAACTCAGTCATAGTCTGTTCTGCTTCCCTACCGGTTTCTAATGCTTGCTGTCTGTTTTCATTGCGTAAACTTTGACTGGTACTCTGTAAATTATCAGGAAGTTGCTGATCTTTTGTATACTGATTAAGTCGCTTTACCTCATCCGCAACTTTCTGAATCTGCGGTGCTGTATTCTCCTGAGATTTTGCAGTATCCGCCAATTCATCTCCGATTGACTCTAATTTGTCGCTGAGTTTATCTGTTTCTTTCTTGATCATGTCCTCTTTCTGTGCAGCGTCATTCATTTTGGATTTATCTGAAAGACCCGTTTCAGATGTATCTTTAGTCCGTTCATCACTACCTTCGGAATCTTGCGTATCTTCTGTATTCTCAGATACAGCAGTATCTAATGAGTCCATTAACGTTTTCTGTTGTTCGGCTAATTGCTGTGCTTGCTTTGCTGCAGCTTCAAGTTTCTGCTGCAAAATGAGTTGTTCATATAGAGATTTGAGCCGTTCAAGCTGCTGTTGAAACTGTTCCTGATTGAAATTGGCTTGAGTAAGATCACTTTCCTGTTGAGAAAGTTCCTGTTTCGCTAACGCTTCACCCAATTTTTTGAGTATCTCCCGTTGTTCTTCTGTGAGTGCTTCTTTCATCAACTCTTGAAGTTCTTGGTATTTCTGAATTGTTTCTGGTTCAAAGAGTTCATTCTTTTCCATATCAGTAGTTGTCTGTTGCATAGAATCAATTAGATCGTTTGCTTTCTCTTCTATCTGCTGCTGCGATTCAACGACCTGCTTTAGTAGTTTCTTATCTGTCAAAGAGAGATCTTTGAATTTTCTTATTTTCTCAAGTATATTTTCAACCGCACTGGTCGCTTCAGCCTGTTCATCATAGAGTTCATCAAGGCTCTGTTGCTCAGTTTCCTGTTCCGCTGCAATGTCTTCATAGAGTTCATCAAGTGTTGGAAAACGTAGCGTAAATGTCCGAGATTTTCCAATATTTGGACCGGAGACATCATCAGTATCTGTTGCCTGCACGTAATATGAGAGTGTCTCACCAGGGAAAAGTCCGATTGGAGCGATATCCCAAGCATACGTAAGAAATTGTGTAGTCAGAGGGGGTGAGGTGTTATGCGGCACATGTTTCAAAGTCGTTTTTATGGGATTAAAGTCATCTTTCTGTATACGATAGACTAATTGAACATTTTGAAGTCCATAGTCATCAGTGGCATCAACCTTCAATCTGACGATTAGGTCTGTATCCAATACAAGGTCTTTCCCAGGTTCAATTATGTCAACCTGTGGTGCCTCATCCTTGAACACATTCAACGTGTATGTAAGTGGAACCTTATTGGACATACCGTGTTCATCCTGAATATGAATATGATACGTGCTTGCTTGTTCTGCTATAAAACTGCCCTTCATATTTTTTTCCCCTAATGTAGAGAAGTCTATATTAATATTGACAGGGTCAGAATCTTGAAAAATCAGATGTGCTTCAGAAAGTGGTTTATTACTAACCCCTGTAAACGTTATCTCTGTTCCATATAATACCTCAACATCACCAACATTTGTATCTAACTGTTGTGAAGGTAACTGTGTATAAGGGGGGTATGTGAGTTCAAGTTGAAAGGTCTTGACAATCGGTTCTTCACTGACCGTAATTTGAAAGTGCGTTGACGTTACATCTTTTGTTGAGACATAGTATTGCATTGAACGGTCAATTTGCTCTATCGTAGCAGAATATAAGGCTTGGTTAGCGTTCCGACTCATCTGAATAGATTGCCATCTGTCAGGATCAGCATCATGGGGTAATTGTGTATCCTCATCAACTACATTCCCCTTGATTTCATTATCTTCACTACTTTCCGTTTCACCTATTTCTGTTAGTTGATAATAGATCGCAACAGGGGCATCAAGATGTCCACTCACTTTCGCTGTAAGGGTGATATCCTCTCCTCTTTTGATTTGAATATTACCGGGACTCACATTCTCAATTCTTGCAGCGAATCCATCTGACGGTTTTATCGGTATAGACTCAATGGTGCGCGTAAATCCATTCAGTGACGAGGGCAGCAGGAAGTTAGCCAGAATAAGTAACGCAAATCCGAAAATAGCGAACAGTGAATTCATTCTAATTTTTCTGAGTTCAGTTTGAAAAATCCTTGCTGATTTAATTTGATCTATATCATTTTGCGTCTGTAGGATCAATTGCTCAATAAATTCCGGGGCATACCCTAACCGATTATCGTCTAATGTGGGTCTTAGTTGAATGGAACTCAGAATCCTATTTTCAATACTCGGATAAAATGTTTCCAGAAATGCAGCAACTTTTGCATAAGTTAATTTTCTTGTCAATGGGATAATGAGAACACGTAGTGTAATGTAGATGCCAAAACCGATACAAACAACTAAGAGGAGAGAATGTAGAATTGGGTTTAAGGGTAACTGAAAGATGAGTAAAACAGCTGTCAAGGTAATGGCAAGAATACTAAGCAGTTTTAGCAACCTCTCAGAGAAGATTAACCAACGCCAATTTCTTCTGACAGCATTTAGTTTATCTATTATAGTTTGATAGACCTGATGAGGGGTGTTTTCTTGCATAAGGGTATTCCAATATTAAATAGTTTCTAATGCGTTAGCACATAAACAGCCAGGTTAACAGCCATCTTAGATGCAAGTTCACGAACTTCTGGTGTATCATCCGGATGCACTCTTGCATCTTCTAATCCATCTCCTATATCCGAACTATAAGCGTAGAAGAGGACCATTCTGCCATCATGAAAAAGACCAAAACCTTGGGCTGGTTCGGAATCGTGTTCATGGATTTTCGGTAGTCCCGGTAGATCATAAAAACAGCGATATATCAAATGAGAATTTGGAATAGGCTGTAATTCCTGTTTTGGAAATACACGACTTATCTCTCGTCGAAAACTCTTATCTAATCCGTAATCATCATTTACGAAAAGAAATCCGCCGCGCGTGAGATATTCACGTAACGCTACAACTTCAGAATCTGTTAACCGTATATTCCCGTGACCAACGAGGTAAAGCATAGGGTATCTATAAAGGGTATGATCTGTTAATTTTAGTATAATCCTATCCTCAGCTGTATCAATATC
>VXOP01000301.1 GCA_009839975.1 Candidatus Poribacteria bacterium | reverse complement strand
AGTTAGAAAAAGAGACAGAATAACACGTAAACCTATCTATTCATTCACATTGCAGGCAGGTATATTGCTTATACCTGCCTTTTTTCGCGTAGAGTGAGTTAATGACCAGTCTCGTTGATTTTTCTTGATGTGCACACATGTATTACCACTCCCCAAGAAAAAAGTCGTAAATTTCACAGAAACGTGATATAATATCCATTAAAAAACTTCTTATGTAGCACAATCTGTCAGATTGTGCCTGCTGAGCTCGTTGTGAAGTGTTTCATTGATTCTAAAGTTCACTATAATAGATACCAACATGCGGAGAAGACGATGAAAACCATATCAGACTTTGACATCAAACAGCGAAAATATATGCCCGTTTTTCCAATGGCAACAGGTAAAGCGACTGTTTATATTGAAGGCTATCCCTATGAGGACGATGACCCAATGCCAACAACAGGAATCCATGGTAGGCAAGTTTATACCATATATGACCAACTCTTGAAGTATTTCGCTGATGAACAGATATATATCGGAAATGATAGTTTTATCTATTACAGTGAAGGCAACATCTCAAAGTGCGTTGCCCCCGATATTTTCGTTGTCTTGGGTGTTAGTAACGAGACTGAACGTCGTAGCTTTTATACATGGGCAGAAGGCACAGTGCCTATAGCAGCATTTGAGTTTCTTTCCGATTCAACTGCGGATCAGGATCGACATGAAAAAGTTGAACTGTATTTAAAGGATATAGGCATTCAAGAATACTTTATTCATCAACCGGACATGGAGAGTCCAGCGGAGTTTCGCGGGTGGAAACGGAGTCCATCTGGTGAAATTGTTGAGTTGGAGCCAGATGCAGAAGGCGGTTTGTTCAGCGAAAAGTTAAATCTCTTGTTTCGATGGGAGGAACAGTCCAACGATGTTAGACTCCTACGCGCATTCCTACCTGATGGAACGCCGATTGCAACATCTATGGAAGAAAAACATCTTAAAGAGGATGCATTGGAACGATTAGAAGAAGAAACACTTCTGAGAGAAATAGAAACACAACGCAGACAGGAAGCAGAAACACGCGCAGCTGAAGAAGCACTTCTGAGAGAAATAGAAACACAACGCAGACAGGAAGCAGAAGCAGAGAT
Source organism: Candidatus Poribacteria bacterium (assembly GCA_009839975.1). GTDB lineage: Bacteria > Poribacteria > WGA-4E > WGA-4E > WGA-3G > MSPOR6. The sequence continues at coordinate 19,335 of VXOP01000301.1, read as the reverse complement.
AGAACGACTCCGCGCACAACTTACGAACCGACAAAACGATAAGAGATGAACGGAAATATGACACATCAAAAACTCATGAGTTTACTATAATTAACATTCATCAAAATAAAACAAGGAAAGACAATGATAAATGTCACAATAAACGGTGCATGTGGTAGAATGGGACGCCTTATCATCCAAGGTGTTACAGAACAGGGCGGTGTGACACTTGTTGGCGCAATAGAATTTCCACAACATCCTGAAATAGGCAGCGATGCAGGTGTTGTAGCAGGGATAGGTGAAATTGGAGTCCCGATTTCAGCAAAACTGTCAGACACCATATCAGAATCAGATGTCGTCATAGAATTTTCAAAACCTGAAGCAACATTACAACATCTCAGACAGGTAGTAGAAGCTGATAAAGCAATGGTTATCGCCACCACTGGATTTAGCAATGCGGAATTAGATGAAGTAAAAGACTTAGCGTCAAAAATCCGTTGTGTTATGGCACCAAATATGAGCCTCGGTGTAAACGTCATGATACGCGCACTTGAATTAATCGCTAAATCACTCGGTGATGATTACGATATTGAGATAATAGAAGCACACCATAACCATAAAGCAGATTCACCCAGCGGAACAGCACTCAGATTAGCCGAAACTGTTGCCACTGCACTTGAGCGGGATTTGGATGAAGTAGGCGTCTATGGACGGCACGGTATCATAGGACCCCGACCCGAAAAACAGATCGGAATCCATGCCATTCGTGGCGGAGACATAGCCGGTGACCACACTGTGATGTTCGCAACACAAGGAGAACAACTCAGTGTCGTTCATCGCGCACATAGTCCAGAGGCATTCGCAAAAGGTGCTATCCGAGCAGCAAAATGGGTAGTCAACGCATCCAGAGGATTACATGATGTTAGCGAAGTGCTTTTTGAGAACACACAATAGAGACAATTTCTTATCTCTTTGATCTATACTCTTAATAGTAGCAGGCACACGCCGTGTGCCGTTCTTTGAGACAATCTAAAAATGTTTCGATCAATATGTTCGCTTTTATTAATTCCACTACTTCTTACCCTCGGCTGTTCAGATACCGCAAAAAAAACAAGAGGTGAATGGAAAACTGTATTGAAAGGAGACTGGAGCGCACATCTCAACGATGTTCATTTTATCTCGGAAACACACGGATGGACAGTGGGAAATTCTCGCGGGGTGGTAACTTCAGATAGCGTTGACGATGATAGGGAAACTCATGCACAAGGATCAGAAAGTATCATTTTGCATACCACCGATGGTGGTAAGAACTGGAAAAAACAGAACAGTGGCATATTTGGAAAACCGCTCAATAAAGTATATTTTCAAGATAACTATTCTGGATGGAGTGTGGGTGAAGAAGGCACCTTAATTCACACAGATGACGGCGGTAAAACGTGGAAGAAATTAGATACATCTACAAAAAACAATCTACACAGCTTACATTTTATAGATGACATCGGTTGGATAGTAGGAGATTGGGGAACAGTCCTAAAGTCAATTGATGGTGGTAAGACATTCACATTAGAGAATGGAGAAGTCTTCAACAGACAATCACTCAAAGACGTCTATTTTATCAACAATCAGATTGGTTGGGTTGTTACATACAGCAATCCTAATGATAGTGAAAAAACAGGCTATATCTACAATACAACAGATGGTGGAACCTCTTGGCAGGTACAATTCTCTACAATGTCTGCACTTTTCGGCATTAAGTTTGTTGACGAAAAAACAGGATGGGTCGTCGGAGACCAACGTAGTATCTATTGGACAACAAACGGAGGTGAAGATTGGGAGTCACTCACTGATGGAAGCAATGAACGTCACAAGCAGGAATACGGACAACCCGAATATCTCGGTAATGAACCATTACACACATTTACACTGTACGATCTTGACTTCCCAGATAAACAGAACGGTTGGATAGTCGGTGATTTAGGTGTCATCTTACATACAACGCATGACACAGACAGGAAGGAGAAAATCGTCTGGAAACATCAACGTGGCGGTCCACGTTTTCATAACAGTGCCGATGGGTTGTTATTAGGAGTAGACTTCATATCAAAAACACTCGGTTGGGCAGTCGGCGAAAACGGAACTATCCTCCATACACGAAACGGGGGAGTAACGTGGAACGCACAATCTAATCCTACACATCTTCTCTACGATGTCTGTCTAACAACACAGAATCACGCTTATGTTGTCGGGGATAGAGGCGCGATCATGCATTCCGATGATGGCGGAGCAAACTGGAAAGCACAAGATAGTCGCACAGCGGAGTGTTTTAGTGCCACACATTTTGTGTCCCACGAAGAAGGGTGGGCAGCCGCTGAAGCCGGCGTCATTCTACACACCATACACGGCGGCGAAATCTGGCTACCCCAAGAATCCAACACACAACAAGACCTACTCGCTATATTCTTTGTAGATAAAGACTACGGGTGGGCAGCTGGAAGCGCAGGAGAAATTGTCCATACGCATGATGGAGGAATGACATGGACACCTCAAAAAAGTGGTGTTTCTGTTAACCTCTTTGATATACATTTTACGTCTAAAAGTCAAGGATGGGTGGTTGGGCTGTTCGGGACACTCCTGTTCACCCTTGATGGTGGAGAAAACTGGTATGAATCTTCATTGAGCCAACAGTTATCTAAAAAGGACAAAGGTACGCATATCTGGCTCAATGCAGTCCATTTTGTTTCTCCCAGAATCGGGTGGGTCGTCGGTGGAGATGGTTATATCTTCAGCACTGTAGATGGTGGAAAGACCTGGTCCCAACAGAAAAGTCATACCCAGCTGTTTTTATACGATGTTTTCTTTATCAATAAGGATAAAGGTTGGGGCGTAGGAAAGAACGGTCTTGTCCTTCATACCAGTGATGGAGGGCAAAATTGGAGACCGCAACGAACCGATACAACAGTAGATTTGACATCAATACAGATGACCAATGCTAATACAGGTCTGATATCAGGACAATCTGGAACCATATTGAAGTATGAAGTCGTTGAATTGCAATAAGGCAATAGCACCTAAATGAAGAACAGAATATCTTTTTGAACAACAATTAATAAAAGGAGAATACAATATTTTGATAACTTTAGCAGAACGTTTACAGAAACTTCCTCCCTACCTATTCGTGGATCTGCGACAGAAAATGGCAGCAGCAAAAGAAAAAGGTGTTGATGTGATTAGCCTCGGTATAGGTGACCCTGATTATCCAACACCTGACGCAGTCGTCAACACGTTGTGCAATGCAATACAAGACACTGAAGATCCCGATAGACATCGCTACGGTTGTGATAATCCCGTCTCAGAATTCCCCCAAGCAGTTAAAAAATTCTATAAGAGACGGTTCGGTGTGCCACTGTCTGATGAACAGATCGTTACGACGTTCGGTAGCAAAGATGCTATCGTAAAATTGGCGTTAGGGATACTCAATCCGGGCGATGTTGGGATTGCAGCAAGTCCAGGGTATCCTACCTATAATATCGGGCATGTTTTTGCAAGCGCAACGACATATTACGCGCCGCTACTCAGGGAGAACAACTTCTTTGTAGACTTTGATGCCATCCCAGATGATGTAAAAAGACTTGCAAAAGTTTTGTGGATAAACTACCCTAACAATCCAACTACGGCTGTCGCTGACCTTGACTTTTTTAAACGCGCAATTGCGTTCGGGCATGAAAATAACATCCTTATCGCACACGACAACGCATATAGTGAAAATACCTATGATGGTTATGTTTCACCCAGTATCTTACAGGTAGATGGTGCAGCTGAAGTGGCAGTAGAATTCTTCTCGCTAAGCAAAGCATTTAACATGACGGGTTGGAGATTAGGCTTTGTTGTTGGAAATGAAAATGTTATCAATGCTGTCAAAAAAGTAAAGGATAATATTGACAACGGTTCGCTGCGTGCATTACAATTTTCCGGGGCAAAAGCACTTTCACTTGCACATGAAATCACCCCCAAATTAAACAACATTTATCAAGAACGAAGAGATAGGGTCGTAGATGCATTGAGAAAAAGTGGATGGAATATTGAGAAACCGAAAGCAACCATGTATGTCTGGGCACCCGTACCGGAGAAATTCAATGGATCAAGTCGTGACTTTGCAACGACTCTGCTTGATGAAGTAGGGGTCGTCATTACACCCGGACTTGGATACGGGCAGTGGAGCGAAGGATACTTCAGAATATCCCTAACCTATCCCAACAATGTAATTGAAAAGGCAATTGAACGTATACAAAATTTCTCCGCATAGTCTGCGGAACGTAATATCATAATTTCACTTATGTTTGCTCTCTTTAGTCCCGTAGGGACGATATGTTTATAGGAAATGGTTATACGAACCCTCTTTAGTCCCGTAGGGACGATATGTTTATAGAATGGAACAAGTCATTATTCTTCGTTCTCACTATATATATGAAGGTAGAATACTGTGAATCTGATAAAGAAAATCGTTTACATCATCACTATATGTTTAAGTGTTAGTATCGCAATTCCCTCAGCAGCACTTGAACAGATGAGAACATATACTGTTGCTGACGGCCTCGTTGGACCGATAGTACCCGTTATCTATCAAGATAGTAGAGGCGTATTATGGTTTGGATCCGACAGAGGGGGAGTCTCGCGCTATGATGGCAGTAATTTTGAAACTTTCGTGCAAGATGATGATGTACTGCGCGGGAGAACAATCGCAATCACGGAGGACAAATGGGGACATATCCTGATTCTAAGCAAACATCCTTCAGAAGGAATTGGAGTCATCAGTAAATATGATGGAGAATCATTTGAACACTTTGATAATGGGAATTGTATGACCGTCGACAACGAAGGGAATATCTGGGTCGGAAGCAACAATTCTATCACACGGTATACATCATCAAGTAGTCAAGAACTCTTGCAGAAATATCAGATCACTATCGGTGATACGTCAGTCGCAAAGATAAATGTCATATTTCAGAGCAGAAATGGAACAATCTGGATCGCGGGAAATGACGCACAAGGTGTCCTAATTATACAATTAAAAGGGGACTTGAATGTGTGGCAAACAGCACCCTTAAAACGTATAGAAAACCTACCTAATATACCAACAGACCGATCCATCCATGCAATCGCACAGGATGCTGATGACCACATCTGGTTTGGCGGACAGTCATTACTCATTCGTTACAATGGAAGCGACTTTGAGACTATCTTTAATACACCTGATAGAACAAGAACACAGACCGGAACATCTGAACAGCTTAATTTCTTGGAAAAAGGTGATTTATCTGTAAAAAATGATACACATGGCAGGATATGGTTTAGTGATAATTCACAATTGAGTTGGTGGGACGGAAACAAACTCAATTCTTTGAGTCACTTAAATGCTGATACAAACCAAAGCCGATACCTAAAAGCTGTTTTTGAAGTTGAGGATGCATGGAATAACCTATGGTTTGCAAGTGAAACGGGGGCACACCTATATGAGAACAGATATTTTGAAAATAACGTAGATTTCTTCGAATTAGATACGCCTTTCAATGATGAAGCAGGCATACCACACAAAATCTACGGCGTTGATGATGGACTCGGAAGCGACAAAATCCAAACAATTTTTGAAGCAATTGATGGAAAGATATGGTTTGGACATGACAACGGGGTGACTGTTTTTGAACCGCAACCCGCTATCGTAAATCATACTTCACGCACAATCTTAGGAAGCAATAGTGTCAGAAAGATGTATACGGATCGCTCAGGAAATCTCTGGCTTAACATACCGGGTGGTGTTGCACAGTTTATACCCGAACAGGAAAAATTCAATCAGTTTCCATTATCAACAGACATAATTCCGGAAAATCGCGGTAACGATCTAAGTAGATATTCAAGAAAGCGAACTGAGATAATCCAAACATTTGAAGTAGACAATGACATCTGGTTCTTAGATAAACCTTTTCGCGACCAGTTTGGAAACACACTTTACACTTTTTATCGGCATAAGAACGGTACTTTTGAAGGTATGTGGATACGAATTCAACCAACCTATGGCCCAGGTGGAGATCCAATTATTAACAGTGAATTAACCCCCAAAATTACCTCAAATCGTAATCCATGGATCACAATAGGTGGATTCCTGTGTAAACCAACTAAGACAGGATTAACCCTAATTAAGCCTGAAGGTAGTACAGAAAGACTCAATTTTGAAAATTTCGACGCTATACTAAGTCCGCCTACAACTGCAATATCATCCCTCCATCTGGATACACAGAACCGACTATGGTGCTATTACGATACGGGTGAAGTCCGACGTTTTACAAATCTTGGAAATTCCAATAGACAATTACATACGGAACTCATGCAAATTAATTCCGTAATACCTATACTCACTATAAATGAAAACAAATTCGTCAAATGGTTTTACAACATCGTAAGTGGACAGTTGATGTACTGGGAGAACCTTGACAATGCGAGTACAATAACAGAACTTCCGGGTGCAGCAAGCGGAATCCCTCTCTACGCATTACATACGACTACGTCAAGACAAGATAACCAACAGACCGATGAAACTGATCAAGAAAATAATCAGATGGAGACGATAACGTTTATATTTCGGGATGGAATCAAGACTTTTCACGGCATAGAACTAATAAATACTGTTTCTATTGAACTTGAACAGGTCAAAGGTGTGCTGTTAGCAGAAAATGGTAACTTGTGGTTAGCAACTTCACAAGGGGCAGTTATGTATGATGGGGAAAATGCCACTACGTATACGGCAGAGGATGAATTCCTTGTTGACGATCTGAGAGATGTGCATGAAGACAATTGGGGAAATATATGGTTCGCTACATGGGGGGGTGGCGTAGTGAGATACGATGGCGAATCCTTCCAATCCATAACAACAAAAGACGGACTCATCCATAATAACGTCTCCGATATACATGTGACAGATAACAAGGATATCTGGTTTGGTACTGAAGGCGGAGCAACACAATATCGTGCGAGTCTCGGGGCACTACCCTTCTGTCGTATCCTCTCGGTTGATGCCGGTAAAACTTATGAAGAACAATTTACAGCAGAAACTGGAAAACGAACTTTCAGTCAAATAGACGAACTCTTACCTGCACGACAAAAGAGTCTCACCATAAAGTTCCAAGGCATCAGTCCGTTGCGAGATGACGTCGAATACAAATTCAGATTGATAGGTATTAACAATAACGCCTGGACGACAGTCTCTTCAGACCTCAAACAGAACAATGAAACGACTTTCGGGGACACTGTTGTGCAAACCTATCAACCGCAGACAGAAGGAGAAACAAAATCACCTGCTCAGATCCGCTATGAAGGACTAAAATCGGGGAAATATACGTTCCTAATAAAAGCATTCAGACAAGGATGGCCCTATACGCAACAACCCGCTGTCCTGAATTTTACGATAGATCAACCCCTCTGGAGTCGATGGCGTAATTATCTGCCAACCCTAATTCTATTCGCCGCTGCAGGATCATTATTATACCGATTGATAATTAATCGTAGACAAACCGCACAACTCAGAATAGAAATGCGAGAAAAAGAAGAAGCTGAAATGGAACGAATCCGGGCAGAACTAAATGAAGCTCAGAATATACAAATGGGACTTCTCCCACCTGAACCACCACGGACCGCGAACTTTGATATCGCTGGCATGTCTTTACCCGCAACACAGGTCGGAGGCGATTTCTTCGATTATCTGACCGTGCAAAACGGACAAACCGCCATAGCAGTCGCCGACGCAGCTGGAAAAGGAATACGAGGTGCTATGAATGCAGTGTTGACCAATGGAATGCTACATGAAGTCGCACGATTTAAGTCTGATGCAGATATCATATTGACAGACCTTAACGCAGGTTTAGCACCAAGAATGTACGGTCCTAGCTTCATCGCTCTTAACCTAGCTGTGCTGTATGAAGATGAAAAGAGAGTCGATTATGCAAACGGAGGACAACCCTATCCACTCATCAAAAGAGGAGATGTCATTATAGAATTAGAGAATAGCGACCTGCCACTCGGAAGTATGAAAAACGTACAATACGAATCCGTTACTTTCGACCTACAATATGGAGATTTCCTCATCTTCCATACAGACGGACTCATTGAAGCACTTAATGAACAACAAGAAATGTACGGTTCTGAACGACTCAATGAAGTAACCGCAAATATACCTGTCAGTAGCAGCTCTGAAGAGGTTATACAGCACATCGTTAATGACGTGCAAGATTTCGTTAAGGAAGCAGAACAGTATGATGATCTGACAATCGTTGTCCTTAAACTCGTCTCTAAATCTGAATAGCCTTTGATAAATAGATTACCCCGGAGTTATCCTATATGAACAGAAAAACTGATAAGCCAAACGTCCTTTTTATAATGTCTGACCAACATCGGTATGACTATGTAGAAACTCATGAAGAAGCACCGGAAGCACTCAAAACACCAAACTTACGCAGGTTGACAGAAATGGGAGTTAATTTTCCTAACTGCACTGTGAACGCACCTGTCTGTGCACCCTCACGCATAGGTTTAGCGTCCGGTATACAACCCGCTCGTTTGGGGTCATTAGGTAACGGGAGCTTCTATCCTACAGCAATACCTACATACTATCAACAACTGCGAGACCACGGCTATCGCGTTGGATGTGTTGGAAAACTTGATCTGGCAAAACCTGATGGCTATAACGGTCGCTACGGCGATCGTCCACGGGCTTATGGATGGGGTTTCACACATCCAGAAGAGTGTGAAGGTAAAATGCACGCAGGTAAATCACCAACACCAATCGGTCCCTACACAAATTACCTTGAAGAAAAAGGACTGTTAGTAAAATTCCATCAAGATTACAGAAACAGAAGTTCATCTGGTGGTTGGATAAAAAACGGTTCTTACGACTCCGTGCTTGAAACCGAAGACTTTGAGGATACTTATATCGGTCGACGTTCAACCGAATTTATTGAAAATATCCCTGATGATTTCCCATGGCATTTATTCGTCAGTTTCGTTGGTCCACACGATCCATTTGATCCGCCAACAGAATACGGAAATATGTATAGGCAAGCAGATATGCCTGCACCAATCGCTGACGACATGAATGGAAAACCCGAGTGGATCAAGAAACGAACCGTTGATATGACACCAGAGCAAATAAAGATCACACGGCAGCAGTATTGTGCCGCGACGCAACTAATTGATGACCAAATCGGCAACATGTTAAACGCACTTGAGAAACGGGGTATGCTCGAAAATACCTATATCATCTACTCAAGTGACCACGGGGAGATGCTCGGAGACCACGGATTATATACCAAAAGCTTGCCTTATGAAGCATCCCTAAGAGTGCCACTCATCATCGCTGGTCCAGGAATCAACGGACAACGCACTTCAAACAGTCTGGTTGAACTCATAGACATAAATCCGACAATCTGTGACCTGGTCGGTGTTCCTGTCTTAGAAAACATAGATGGACGGTCAGTGGTTCCAATTCTACACGGGGACACCGACTCCCATCGTGATAATACAGTGAGTAGACTGCAAAATTTCACCTGCCTTCGCACTGACACGCATAAACTCATTGAAAGCAGAGACGGATTCATTGAATTGTATGATCTGCAAAATGATCCAGATGAATTAAACAATATCGCTGATGACAATCCGCAACTTGTTGAAGAATTGACTTCTGTGATGAATAGTCGTTACGGTCCACCACTTGTATAAACATTAAGAGCAAGCAGATGGTTACAGGGGCTATTTTAGCCGGTGGTAAGAGTCGGAGAATGGGAGTAAACAAAGCATTCCTCCGACTCGGTAACCGCACGCTTATTGAGCATGGTATTCACAGAATCCAACCCATCGCTGATGAACTCCTCATTATTACAAACACCCCCGATGAATACAAGCACCTTGGAATAGAGACAAAAGCAGATATAATCCCAAATTCAGGGACATTAGGCGGAATTCATTCTGCTTTGACCCATGCAACCAACGATGCAGTGATTTGTGTTGGCTGCGATAATCCCTTTATAGACACAAACCTACTACTATATCTTATCTCTGTATTAGGAAAACATGACGCGGTAATACCCTACACGTGCAGTGAAAAAGGACAGATGACCCTACAAACCCTTTGTGCTGTCTATTCAAAACGTTGCTTACCTATTATTAAAAAGATGCTCAATGATGCTGAATACCGGGTACATGCACTAAAATGGCACGCCAAAATCAATTTAATCACACCAGAAACTTGGAAAAAAATTGACCCTGATGGATACTCATTTCTCAACATTAACACACCAGATGATTTTGAAGTAGCACAGACTATCTTTGACTCCTTATAGGTGTCAATTTGGTGATGTCCCCAGGCCGGTAGGTGCGATATCCTTATCGCACCTACCGGGTTGGACTTTTTTGAAAAAAAATGCGTATCATGCAACCTTTTCATCCTTAAAAGCATCAATACGTCATAAGGAAATTCCATTAGGAGGAACTTATGAAAAATAACGATGTTACATTAATCCAGCAAACACTCGGCGGCGATCAGCGCGCGTTTACGGTTCTCGTAGAAAAATATCAGAAGCAGATACACGCTTTCGCATGGCGGAAGTTGGGAGACTTCCATCTCGCAGAAGAGATCACACAAGACACCTTTCTTCAGGTTTACCAAAGACTATGGACGCTCCGAGATCCCAACCGATTCGCTGCGTGGCTACATGCAATAGCAAAGAACTGTTGTTTGGCTTCTTACCGAAAGACGCAGCTCCCCATTGTATCCCTTGAAACCATGTCTGAAGCAGAGATAGAAAAACTCTATTATACACAACATGTTGATAAACAGAGTGAAATGCAGGCTGATGAAAAACGGCACGAGGTCGTAAAACATCTCCTAAGTAAACTACCAGAAACCGAATATACTGTCATAACACTTCACTATCTCGGTGAAATGCGTTGTGAAGATATAAGTGAGTTTCTAAATGTACCCTTAAATACGATTAAAAGTAGACTGCATCGGGCAAGAAAAAGACTAAAGGAGGAAGAATTAATGGTACGCGAAACATTAGGTGGTTTTGAATTACCAGAAAACCTTACTGAGAATATCATGCAGTGGATTCAGATGAACGAACCCGGCGTTGCCGCTTCTATCGGCACACTTTCAAAAACATCGGACGGAACAATCTATGCCGTAATGGGTTATAAGAACATCTACAAATTAACCCCTGAAAAAGACGAATGGCAACACGTTAACTCAGAATTCTTCCCCGATAAAACTGACGGAAGTATTCCGATCGCTGAACACAACGAAACACTTTATATTATTCCATCACATGAAATGTTTGCTTCAAACGATGGTGGCAAAACATGGAAGTCTGTCGGGGCTTGTCCAAAAGGATTCACGCGAGAACTACTACTTACTGACAACGCTTTTTACCTAACACATTCTGATGGTGTTTTCCGATCCAAGGACGCTGGAAAGTCATGGCAAAACATGCACGACGGTCTGGACAAACGATTGATAGAGAAATCGGTAATCCGTCTATTGCGTTTGAGTGAAGACACCCTACTTTTAGGTACTGATCTGGGAATGTTTCGTAACAGATCAGGAACTTGGGAACATCTACAGTTACCAGTGGATAATATCGTGAAAGTCTGTTCATTAGAGGTAACTGAAGATCATATCTATGTCGCAGCTGAGGTGAATATACTAGAAGGTGACGGAACGCCTACACAGAATTACTTCAATTTATGTGATTCCAGCAAGGAGTCCTGGTGGGTCTTTCGTTCAGCAGATGGCGGAGAGTCTTGGACAGATATAACACCTACAGATGCACGTAAACTACTCAAAACATTACCTCCTATAAGACTGCTGGCTCATGAGAATACACTCTTATTGGTAGGTATAGAAGAGGGAATAGTTACACGTTCAATTGATTGCGGAGACACGTGGGAAACCATAGAACATTCCGGGATAACACCCATGAAATTTAGCGTGAACGATACTGTAACTTTAGACACAGATTGTGGTACTGGCACATTCTATACGGGCGGACTCGCAGGTATTCACCGTTCGACCAATGGCGGTAAAACTTGGCACAGATTTAATACAAGGTTTCCATGCCGTGTAGACAACCTAATAAGTCTGAAGACGAATCCAGATGCTGAAACAAGTACGCTATTTGCAACTGTTGCTGGAACTTTAGTCAGATCAACAGATACGGGGAATTCGTGGACTACTGTTGACGTTGAATTACCTAAGTATACTGAGACTGTTCCAAAGTATAATGCCAAAGTAAAAGGTAGGGATTACACCCCGAAAATTGTGCAGATCTCAATAGCAAACGGTGATCTTTATGCAAAAGGAATTAGGCGCAACAGCGAAACCGCCTTCTATCGCTTAGATCCGGACAAAAACTGCTTAGTTCCTGTAGAGGGTTATATCTTTGAATTGGGAAAAACACCTCCTTCACGAGACTCAGCAAGACTCATGTGGACAGTGTTTGGTAATGCAACATTTCCATTCCAATCTAATCGACTACCCGGACAAGGTGTACAGATTACTTTCACGCGTTCTACTGATCCTGATGCTGACACTGAATCTCTTTCCACGCAAGTGATTCGCAACGATCCAAAATATGGCGCAGAATGCTTTCTAAAACTCTTGGATGAAGGACATAGCGACCCTCAAACGACCCACGAATTGATGTGGGAAGGTCTATTTGGTAACTTCGCAATAAGTGACGAAACGTACTACATGGAGTATAACTACAAACTCTTCCGCTGGAACCCTGGTGACACAAGATGGTCCGATACAAATGTAGAAGAAACGTGCGAACTCACCCGTGAAAATATGGCGAGAAGTTTTAAAATCGCAGCATCTGGTGAAACAGTATACGTCGGTAAACGAGATGGACAACTCTTTCAAACACTTGATGGGGGTGAAAACTGGAACGACATTACGTCAAACCTGCCGAAGCCAATAGAACACTTTAATCAGATTGTCCTTAACAATACAACGGTTCATGTGGCAACCGACAAAGGGGTCCTCAACTCAATAGATGGTGTTGTCTGGCATACAATCACCGATGAAAAAGGAAAGGGAATCATCATAAAGTCGTTAGCAACTGCAGAGGATACAGTTTACGGCGCGAACGATGACGGTATCTATCAATATGAAAATAAAAAAGGAATTTGGAAACAGATTGTCCCCCAAATTCCAGATACGATAACCTCTCTTGTCGTTGATGGAGAAACCTTCTTCGTTGGCACTGAGCAACGTGGCGTGCATCGTTTTGAACGTTCTGAAGCACAATAGAGATGACTTCTCTGAACCACATTAATATTGATTATCGTCGTAGCACATTCATCCTTGATTGTGCATCTTTGGACAACATTCATGCTTGAATGTGCTTCTCTGTAGGCGATTTATTTTGACTGTGGCTGTAGCACATTCATCCTTGATTGTGCATCTTTTGAACAACATTCATGCTTGAATGTGCTTCTCTGTAGGCGATTTATTTTGACTGTGGTTGTAGCACATTCATCCTTGATTGTGCATCTTTGGACAACATTCATCATCTGTATAATAAAAAACTACTCTTAAGAGGTATAACAATGATCAAACAATACAGTTGGAAACATTTGGCAATAGCATGTGGCTTGACCATCGTCCTATGTGTAGGGATATTCCTATTCAATCAATGGGACGTACTCCGATTCAAAAAATCGCTCGGAGAATATCCTGATCAGAATTCACAGACCCAGCAGACAGAAAAGAGAAAACCCGATAATCCTCCTCAACAAGAGTCGACATTAACCTCGTCCGAAACAGACGAAACTGTTGATAAATCTACTCAACAGGAGTCTAACACTGAGAATAGAGAAAGCGAACTTTCTGACAATCAAGATGAGGATGCGAAAGACGCCAATTTCTATGACCTATTAGATTTCCTTGACGAACTTGATGAAGAGGAATTTGCAAAACTCATTGAGAGTCTTGATTTGGAAGAGGAGGAGAAAAAAGCATTAGCAGAACTGGCAGAACCGGATTCTGAAACGACAGAAGATGTTCATCCAAGCAGTATGATCGTTGATCTGATGGAATCAGGTGTTGCCTCGCTTGCTGGTCTCATTGAACTGATAGAAGAAACGACAATATTAATGCCTGAAGCCATGCAGGAGAGATACAGCAATACTTTAGGCACACTCCGGGAAATGCAGGACAATGGTGGCGGACTAATATTTCACCGACCCCCAGATAATCCAGACGGGTGGATGCTTATGTGGATTAATCCAAGTCCTTCTCAGCGAGGACAAGGACCCTCTATATCCGATGACAATGTTATCCATGAGATACCATCTCATGACCCAAATAAGGAGTCACTCTTTTTACATAAAGGTAATTCAATCATCATAGATTAGCATGACGTTATAGCTTTCGTCTGTGTAAATTGCCCAAAAAATCACCATCTTATTATTGAAAATTTGTCAATCCAGGTTCATACAAATACATCCCAAAATCTGAAATATGCATATTGGAGAAGGTCTATTCATCGTCTTTACCGCAATTTATGCTAAAAAAATGCGTTCCTTGCTGACAATGTTCGGTATTATTATTGGCGTTGCTTCCGTATTAGCAATGATTGCCTGGGGATGGAGCAAGAACGATTGTGCTTGAGGAGGTACGCAAACAAGGTGGCGTCAACCAATTCACAATGTATTGTGTAAACGTCAAGAAAGTCGGTGATGTATGGGTTGCAAACCGTTCAAATGAATACTTCAAGTATGAAGATGTTTTGGCAATTGAAGCTGAATGTCCTTCTGTTAAGTTAACAGTGCCTCGTATTCCAGCGTGGGGTGGTGTTCTTGCACAAGTCGCTGGCGGTGCTGAGGTACGCACAGGTTATAATGGTGTGAATGCCACTTATGCTGAAGCAATGGACTGGGAGATCCAAGAAGGTCGTTTTATCTCAGATGAAGACATTGAAAATGCTGCCAAGGTCTGTGTACTCGGTGCAGAAGTCGCTTCAGACCTATTTGGAGGAGAATCCCCAATAGGTAAAGAGATAAAGATCGCAAGAGGCGCAGGAAACAACAGAGAGAAGGAACGGATGACAGTTATCGGCACTATGATGCCTCGGCAGCGATACCTGCAGTTCGGTTTCAGTCTGAGCGCGCAAATCTTTATTCCTATTACAACGACACAGACGCGGTTTACCGGCTCCGATAAGATTGAGATGTTAACAATTCAGACGAAGGAAGTCTCAGATATTCCCGTCGCTATGGAAGAGGTTAAAGCCACAATACGGAAACGGCATCGAAACAGAGATGATTTCTTCGTCATTTGGGATATGAAGTCGGGTATGCGTCAGCTTGATAAGATCAGTACTGTGATAAAAATCGCTTTGGGAAGCATCGCAGGTTTTTCGTTGCTTGCGGGTGGTATCGGGATTATGAATATGATGTTAGTCGCAGTCAGTGAACGGACTCGCGAGATTGGGTTACGGAAAGCAGTTGGCGCAAAACAGACAGATATTCTATTACAGTATTTGATGGAATCAGTAGCGATGTGTGGTGTTGGCGGCGTGCTTGGAATAGGATTAGGAATATTCGTCAGTAAAGGTGCAGCATTTCTCGCTGTCAAGATTGTCAAAATCGTTCCAAATTGGCCTGCTGTTATTTCAATCCAGTGGATGTTAATATCGGTTCTATTTTCGTCTGTAATAGGTATCGTTTTCGGACTATATCCAGCAATAAAAGCATCGTCATTGTCTCCGATTGAAGCTTTACGAACAGAATAGAAAGAACTTGAGCAATAAACTCTCTGTCCCTAAACAGATGGCACAAAATTGATGTTGCTGGCTGGGGTAGAACATAAAGGAGGAACTCTATCTGGTCAAGGCACCCACTGCCTAAAGGCAGGGGCTTGTGCTTCGTAGCAGTTTGCGTTTCCGCGGAAACGTCTTACATCTGCTCCACAGAGGGATCGCAAGCAGCCCTCAAGATGTTTATCGCAGCGTTCACGTCTCTATCGTGGTTTGTGCCACATTCGGGGCATGTCCACTGCCGATCTGAAAGAGAAAGATTTTTGTTGTGATACCCACAATCTGAACACGGTTTCGTTGTAGGGGTCCATTGTCCGACTTGTTGGAACTCACGATTATGTTTGAAACACTTATACTGCAATATCTCAACGAACTGATAGAAAGCGAGATCGGAGACCTTACGTCCCCAGAGGCGTTTCATGCCGTCAAGGTTCAGCGTCTCGGTCGCGATAAAGGCAAATCTTCGGCAAAGGTCCGTGGCAAGTTTGAAATGCCAGTCTTTGCGTTTGTTCGTGATATGCCGGAACAAGCGGACAATCTGACGGAGACACCGCCACCAATTGCCGGAGCCTTTGACTTTGCGGCTCAATGCTTTGTAAAGGGTTCGGAGTTCTTTCAAGGATTGTTTCAAGGGGTGTGGATGTTGGATTTTCTCACCCGTCGAGAGTGTCA
The DNA here is from genome assembly GCA_009839975.1 of Candidatus Poribacteria bacterium. Lineage (GTDB taxonomy): Bacteria > Poribacteria > WGA-4E > WGA-4E > WGA-3G > MSPOR6. The sequence continues at coordinate 2,824 of VXOP01000301.1, read as the reverse complement.
AGTAGGTTTCCATACCGAAGTCTGCACCTACGCTTTCATCTGTAGCGGGCAGAACCTCTTTGGAAACATCATCGGTAACAACGTAAAGCCAGTACGTACCGACGGCATCGCGAAGGATTTGGATGTAGCACACTTTACCTTTCCAATCGCGGTGGTGGTGAAAAGAAAACCAACGTTTGTTGAACCTAAAGGATTGCGAGGGTTCGTCCCATTCCTTAAAAGAGATACGGACGCGTCCTTCTTCAAGGAGATAGCCGGATTGAAACTTCGCAGAACGCAGTTTTCCACGCCTTTTGTGTTTCGGGCGACCAAACCCAGGAATATCGAAAAAGTTTTCAAAACCACGGTGAAGATTGATAATCACAGCGTCAAGGGTATCGCGTGGTATCCACGCCCAATGTTGATGTGTCCGATTGAGCATGTCTGTCAGATGTGGCTGCAACCGATACCGCCCCGCATATTTACCATAGATACGGTAATACCGATTCTCAAGTTTAAGAAAGTGGTTATGCACATCGCAGAGATCATCAAGCATATTGCCGAGACGCATATTCTGCGGGTGCTCGCGTATCTGGTATTTATATGTGCGACGATGTTGTTTCTTTTTTCTGCGTTTTTTCATCGGTTTTCACGGCTCACGGCTTTAACTCCCATCCAAGGTGGGTTAGGGACAGACACGCCTTGCGACGCGCTTGGATGTGTCCCTACCGTGATAGAAATAGTATAACATTTTTGACGCTTTATGTCAAGAAAAAAAGAGCGGGCATTCCTCCCCAACCTAAAGGATGGGGAGGAATGCCCGAAGATTAGATGAATGTCCATTTCTATTGTGAAATAGGAACCAGGATAAGGATGTTAAGAGTTTCTATGGCACTTTAACTCATCGAAAAAACGCGTACCCCACCCGCCTCGTCACCAACTGCAAAATATTGGTCATTCGGTGACCAAACGAGGTTTGTGACCCCTGCTGTCAGTTCCACTTCATAAACCGCCCGAGAACCGAGGCTGCCTCGCAATTGCCAGACGTAGACTAGACCGTCGGCATCGCCTGAGGCAAGCAGTTTTCCGCGATGTTGAAAACGCACAACACTGAGAAAATCCTGATGCCCAGAAAGCGAAATGGGTTTGGTACCCTCCGGTCCATGACCGGAACAATCCCACACCGTAACATCCGGACCACCTCCCGTAGCCAAGTATCGACTCGTGGGATCCCACGAGAGTTCTCGTACTTTCGTCGGATAGCCATACATTTGCAGGTCTACACCAGTAGACATAATCCAGAAATGTACGGTCGAATCTTGATCTCCGGTGGCAATGTGTTTGCCATCAGGACTCCACGCAATCACCAGTGATGAACCTTTCCATTCAAATCGACGGACAGCTTCCGTCTGTTGCGGGTCCCATAGCATGACACCACCGTAGGCAATCGAGGCAAGTTGCCTCCTATGCGGTTTCCACTGGAGACCAGAAATCGTGCTCTGATGGTCAGGATATTCGCGAACAAGATCGCCCACAACGTTCCAAAGTTTCAGCTTTCGACCAGCGGCAGACGCAAGTAACGGTTTGTCGCCGCCGCTCCAAGCCACGTGCTCAACCCATGCTGCACCCCCATCAAACGAATGGGTTACCTCACTACTTGTCATGTCCCACAACCGGATTTTCCCATCTTGGCCTGCGCTTGCAAGCATCTTGCTGTCTGGATGCCACGCGATTGACATTGTACCGAATTCATGCCCTTCAAAGGCATGGATAACCCCTCCACGATGACCATCAAAAACTGTCACTGGACCATGAACCGACGCGGCAGCGATGTATCTCCCATCAGGAGACCACGCCAGATCAATGACGTGGTCACTGATGGTTGCGGACCAATTTTCGCGCAGTTGAGACGGCTGGACAAAGCGATTACTCAGGTTGTTTAAGCGAGACATGCTTCAAACCCCTCAGTCAATTCTGTCCGGTCAAGGTTGCGTCCGATAAAAATAAGGCTATTGTAGCGCGGTTCAGCACCCCACGGACGGTCAGGACGACCATCAAAGAGCATATGTACACCTTGAAAGACGAATCGGTTAGACTCACCCTTGATGCTCAGAATACCTTTCATACGGAAGATGTCAACACCTTTTGTCCGAAGTAGATCACCAATCCAAGCGTTCAACCGGTTTGGATCAAGATCACCGGGGGTTGTGATGCCGACCGATGTGACTTCGTCATCATGTTCGTGATCTGGCTTAAATTCGCGTTCAACAACAGGCTTGACAAGCGTGCCACCGCCAAAGAATTGTGTTTGAAATTCATCGGGATGATGCTCGGTGAACAGCGCGTAAGCACCAGGACGGTCAATCTGCACGTCAAAACGTAATTCGTCCGCTGTGAGATTCAACGCAATCAGTTGTCCACTCGGTTGAAGCGTGCCACCTGCCGAAAGTTCATGCTCATTATCAGAGAAAACCATAACGACTGGCTCAACTGCGTCCTCCAAAGATTCATCGGTTGACTCGTTTACAGGCACCAACGCGACGTTCATCGTTGGGTCAGGACCTTCTTGTAGAACCAGTTCATGTGTGTCTGACGAAAGGTCATATACACCAGCCCATTCAAAGGGATACTCCGGCTCCATAAACTGGGGATCAACCTCCAACGCCCGGTCCAGATCGAATCCACCGACATTGAGAATCTTGTCCATTTCAACTACAGCGTCTTTCGTGCGATATATCTTCGCTGCAGCGTTCATGCTGCGAATTCTAGCTTCCAGTTGTTCTAACTCTCCCTCGGTCACAAGGTCAATCTTGTTCAACAAAATGACATCGGCAAAGGCAATCTG
>VXOP01000290.1 GCA_009839975.1 Candidatus Poribacteria bacterium | reverse complement strand
ATTCTGAAGTCCACTATATAAATTGAACCGGACCATAACAATTGTCTGATCCAAGATTTTTAGGATACTCTCCTAACTATTCTTCAAGCATGTAGTGAAACATTTCGTTATATTCTGTGCCAATATAGATTGTGTCTCCAGATACTGCAAGAGATGTTGCATTTTCTGGCGTGTTTGAAACAACCTGTTGCCAATTCCCGTTTTCTAATCGGTAAATACCGGTTTGCTGTGTAATACCATATAAGACACTGTTATCAACGGTTATGTGTTCCATAACAAGATTAGCACCTGTTGCATCCATGATGGTATGCCAACTTCTTCCATCATCCGTATGAATGATACCGGCATCCGTGGCGACATAAACAGTAGAACCATCTACAATAATATCTTTGAATGATCTCACTGTAAAGGGAAGTGCTGATGTGAGATTCGTCCAGTTGTTTCCTCTATCAAAAGACACGACAAGGTGTCCATCTCTTTTGCCGGCGTAGACAGTGTCACCTGAAACCGCGAGTTTGAGATCTATTCTTGGAAAACCCGTATCAATTTCCGTAGTCTCTTCCAAACCTGTATCATACCATTTTGTTTCACCTATCGTCCATCGGTAGAGCTTGAAGTTGTATTCCATATAGATTGTATCATTACTTACTGCAAACGGTCCCAAAAGCCCTCGTGTAAAGAGATGTGATTTTTGCATCCTTGCGTAAGATGCATTAGGTTGCTTTTCATCTAACTCTGTTAACTGTTTGAAAAACTGCTTAGCACCAAATGACATTTCTTTCATTTTCTTTTTCTGTTCCAGTGCAAAATCCTTAGGAAACTGTTTCTGTATCTGATGCACATAATATAAATGCAACAACCCTTCATCAAATGGTGGAATATCTTGTATAGGTACAAGTGTACTGTTAACTCGTGATATACGATATACCTTTGTTCCTCCTACATCTAATAGCGTTCCCCCTTTTGCATAAATGACACCATCAGATTTTACGATGTGCGAAATACTGGGTTGTGTTTTTCTACTACGTTCAGTCATCGGTTCTATTTCCATTTGAATAGATTGCCAAGACTTACCATTGTTGCTTGTTTCTACTATCTCTCCAGAGAATCTTCCATGATCATTTGGAAATCTTGCATATATAGTCGGTTTGATATGCTGTTTACTGTTTTCCCCAAACACAATAAGGTTTTCTATAGGGCTCATTTTCTTTGCTTGAGGAATGTTGACCATATTCCATGATACCCCGTCATCGGTTGAACGATGTAAACCCCCCTTTCCACCGATATAAAAAACGTGATCATTTTGGGTGAGAGCTGGTGAAGAATAGTGTTTATTCATTGATGATGGTGGTAACCATGTGTCTCCAGCATCAGTGGAACGCACCATACCATTTTCCATCGCAATAAGTGTTTCACCTGCTGCTAAGAGTGTAATTTGGGGAGGTGCAGCTTTCTGGGGCCACGCATTATTCGGTGTAATATCTTTCCACGTGTTCCCAACGTCAGTCGATCTAAATATCCACCAACCGCGCACCTTTCCTTGGAAGACAGCAGTAGGACCTCCTATCGCCTCAAAGCTAAATGCTGTGGCAACATATAACTTCTTACCAGCTGTCGCTATTGATAGGATCCTTCCAACGGATGGATCAGGTAGTTCTACGCGTTCCCAAAGGTCTCCCTTGAGACGAAAAAGTCCACTGTCAGTGGCAGCAAATAGGACGTTCTGAAATTTTATAATTGAGATCGGATTTCCATTCATACCATCAATCATTTCTATCCATGTTTTACCATTATCTTCAGACCGCAAAATACCAGAAACAAACACGACATAGAGTGCCTGTTCAGTAGGATAGATATTACTTATACCATATCGGTCTTCCCATCTATATATTAACTCCCACGTCTTTCCATCGTCCTTTGAGGCAAATAGTTCGTTGTCGGGCAGAATGTATAGTGTATCATTCCACTTTGCTATAGGGAAGGATGGCGACCAGGCAGTTGGCAACGACTCAACATTACATAGATATTGCCACTCGCTACCATCAGCAGGTAATTTGAAAATATTCATTTCATCATTATGTGCATAGAGTTCTCCGTCGGGTGTCGCATGCAGGTATGACACTGAACTACCCTTGATGGGTGTAGCAGGAATCCACTGCTGTTCGGGGGCAGAGTCATCTACTCCATCGTTATGTGCGGCTGCAAATGATTCATTTTCCTGTTGTTGTCCATTATTGTTACTATTTACCAACTCATTTGCACTTCCAAATTGATTCTGCTTACTCGGTTGCAGGTCAAGATTTAGAACTATAGATGTATCAATAAGCTCAACCATCATCTCTGACTGAGCATCCACACTATACGGTTTCTGAAAATAAGCTAAGAACTGACTCCCTGCACCCAGCATCAACAGAAGCAGAACTGCACTGGAAGCGGCAACTATCCACGGGATAATTGGCTTGCTGCCAGACGGGGTAGGTTTAAGATGAGATACTTCTCGCATGATGTTTTCTGTTATGTTCGGCGAAATCTGAAAGTGTTCAAGAGCTTCTCTAATCATAGGTTCCTCCTTGCGCAATCGTTGCAGTGCTCTACGTAGACGACTCCGGATCGTATTTGCTGATACACCTAAAAATGCACCAATTTCAAAACTGGACATCTCACTAAAGTAATGTAGTGTGAGGACCGTGCGTTCACTCTCTGGCAGTTTAGCAAGTAATTTCTTGACAACATCGCGTTGCGCTTCCTCGGATACACGTTGGTTCTCATTAACAACAAACTGTGAGTAAGTTGTGTCTTCATCCTGTACTTCGCTTATATCCTCAAAAGACTTCATCGGTAAACGCTTTTTGCGATGCCATGCAAGACAACGACGTGATGCACTGACATATAACCAACTGGCAAAACTCTGCGGTTTCTTTATTGAACCTAATTGATTGTAAGCATGCAAAAAGACATCTTGTGTTATCTCCTCAGCGATGTGAAAGTCACCTATTTTTCGCCAGACTAATGCATGAACCGCACTGCGATACTTTTCCACAAGTTTCGCAAAAGCAGTGTCGTCACCATCAAGCGTGAGACGAATAAGCTCAATATCGTTGTTTTTCATGATCTGTCTCCATACTACATATAGTGACGCGACTTAGGTGCAAAACTGGTGCATAATTCTGTGAAATGAGATGATCTAAATTTGAGTAGAAGTATCTGCTAATACCATTTCTAATTGATACCTTCTGTTTATTGTAGCACAATCTCTTAGTTTATGCCTTTCTCCGTTTCATATCTAACAGTCGGTTATGAGCAATACCTTCATCAATTGGAACGTAGCCCATGGTGTCAATTTTAGGCGATCGAACCCACAAAAACGATCATAGGGGCGGGGGTCACCCCGCCCGACTATTACCGGTTTCACCGCACATATATTACCTCAATTTCTACGCACGGTACTATTTCGCCGGAAATGACAGAATACGAAGCACAATCAAGGATGAATGTGCTACAAACTGATAAAATCTCATTCTAAGCACGGAATTTTCCGCGTAGCAAAACATTTCGTTTAAAAAGGCAAACCCTTCATGTTTGTATGTATATACAAGCATGAAGGGTTCTGTAGTTTGAAACAGTTGACACCTAATATCCAAGATTCGTCATCTACTCAACAATATAGTGGAGCATACCACGTTTCATTGTGGCTACATATAGTGTATTTTCATCAACAGCAAAAGATGTCACTCTTTCAGGTGTTTCTGAAACAATTTGTTCCCATGTACCATTTACCAAGAGATAAACCCCAGTTTTATCAGTCATTCCATACAACCTTCTTCCATCAACAGCCAGGTATTCCATGACGAGATCCGTTCCCTCTACATCCGTGATAACATCCCACTGTGTTCCACTGTTTGACACCACTACACCCGCATCCGTTGCTACATATATTTTGGATCCAACGAACTTTATATCCTTGTACGCAATTACCGTTAGTGGCAATCTTTCTGTGATATCAGTCCAGTTTTCTCCTCTATCATAAGATACAAGAAGGTGTCCATCCCGTTTACCAACGTAGACGGTATCCCCTGAAACAGCGAGTTTGAGATTATACAAAACTCGAAACTTTTCCAGTGCCTGTCCTTTTGGCGCACCAGCTGGAGCTAAACCAGCGGGTAGATACCTTCCATCAGGCAATCTGACAGTAAGCCCAATCGTCTCTTCCACACCCGTATCATACAATTCTCTTTCACCTTGTGTCCATCGGAAGAGCCTGAAGTTGTATTCTAAGTAGAACGTATCTCCACTTACCGCAAATGCACCGTTAAAGCCTCTCTCGATGAGATTGTGTTGAACCATTATAATTTGACCTTGAAAACCTCCTTGTCCAAAATCTACTAATTCCCCTTGTGTCAAATCTACCAATTCCTTGAAAAACTGCGTTGCACCTTTGTAGTTCTTTTTAAGTTCCTCAACCAATAGTGTATCAGCCAACGTTAATGGTTTGCTGCTATGCCTTGAAACTTTGTGCCATAATGAATGGGAGTGTAAGTTTGGAAACCCCTGAATACCTATCAGCGAATTACCATCTTCAGATACCTTATACAGATTAATTTTCATTTCAACGTCATATCCACTACCACCTTTAGCATAAAGTCCATCATCAGATTTTACGATGCTAAGAATCTCCGGTTGATCCTCCCTGAAGGGTGCTGTCATTGGTACTTCTTTTTCAATAGAATTCCAAGATTTGCCTCTGTCCGTAGTCTTGTCAAGTGTTCGCCAATACTTTGCATAGACTGCGGAATCAGTTTCTTGTGCATTCTCAATATCATCATACACAATTAGATCCTCTATGATACTCCTTGAAAACTTCCTACGTGCTGGTATTTCAATACGTTCCCATGTTTTTCCACCATCTTTGGATCTTTGAAATCCATCGCCGCCAACATAGATGATACGGTCGTTTAGCACCACAGCAGGTGAGGAGTAGAAATTCATTGAAGGTGAAGCATTCGGTTTCACTGGCGGCAGCCACGATTCTCCACCATCAGTTGACATTACCATTCCCTTCTCCATTAGCATGATATTCTCTCCAGCAGCAATAAGCTTAGGACTGGGTGGAAACCCTTTAATGGGCCAAGCGTTTGTGGGGGTTATATCTTTCCACGAATTCCCAAGGTCAGTTGAGCGAAATACCCACCATGTTCGTTGACGACCCTCCGATGCTGCTTGAGGATCAAAATCTTCTAAAATTGCCATAGCATATAGACGATTTTTGGAACCAACGACTGAAAAAGCAGAGACAGATTCAGGTATTGGAAACGTTAACTTTTGCCAACTGCCAGCACTGCCTCGATATAAATTTGTTTCTGATTCAACAAAAACTGTATCTTGTATCACTGTAATAGAGTTGGGGATATCTGGTAATTCATCACGCATATCCTTCCATGTCTTCCCTTGATCCTCTGAACGGTAAGCTGCATCTGTGTAAAGAAGATAGAAAGATTGTTCCGTTAACACCAAATCCAGGGCTTCCCAATCCCTTCCTCCAGGAGGTATTTCCCATTTATATACCAAGTTCCATGTTTTTCCATCATCTTTAGAGGCATAGAATTCATTATGCCACACCATATATAAAATACCGTTCCATTCCGCAATAAGTGAAATACCATCCATAAAATTGTCTTTTATAGAACTCATATCATTGATATGTTCCCAACTTTCACCATCGCTACCTAATTTGTAGAGGTGCCCACCGGTAGATAACGTATAGAGTTCACCTTCAGGTGTCGCAAGTAATCCACTTGGATAAGCGAATGATTGTCGTTCATATTCAACCCACTCTCTCTTAGGCACTGAAATGTTTTCGCCTTCTGTATCACCTTCAGCCAACAAAACTTCATCTGGATTCTGTCCGCTGTTGTCATCTTCACCCATTGCATTTGCATTTCCAAACTGATTCTGCTTATCCGTTTGTGTATCAAGGTTTAGAACTATAGGTGCATCAATAAGCTCAACCGCCATCTCTGACTGAGCATCGAAACTATAAGGTTTTTGAAAATAAGCTAAGAACTGACTCCCTACACCCAACATCAACAGAATCAGAACTGCACTTGCAGCTGCGACTGCCCACGGGATTATGGGTTTGCTAATAGAAGGTGCAGCAGGTTTAAGCTGGGAGACTTCCCTTAAGATATTATCGGTAAGGTTAGGTGAAATTTGGAAATGTTCGAGTGCTTCTCTAATCATGTGTTCCTCCTTCTGTAAACGGTTTCGCGCACGTTGCAATCGACTTTTGATCGTTCCTGCAGACACGCCTATAAACTTGCTTATCTCTTCAACAGTCATCTCACCGAGATAGTGAAGTGTCATTACCGTACGTTCACTCTCTTTGAGTTTTGCCAATAGTTTTTTGACGACCTCACGGTGTGTATCAGCATCAGTTCGTGCGCGCTCTTCTACGACATGTTGTGAGTATAGGTCTTTATCCTGCATCATAATCTCTTCGTCTTCCAACGGTTGCGTCTGAATCCGTTTTTTACGGTGCCATGTCGCACATAAATTTGCTGTTATTACATAGAGCCACCCAGAAAACAGATTCGGATCCTTTAGCGAGTGCAGTTCTTGAAACACTTTCAGGAATGCATCCTGTGTAATCTCTTCAGCGATTTGGAAATCTCCAATTTTCCGCCATGCCAGCGCGTGAACCTGTTTCTTGTAGCGATTCACAAGTTCTTCAAATGCCGATTCATCGCCAGCGAGAATCTTTTTGATAAGGTCCGTATCTGTGTTACGCATAGAGTCACTCCAAAAACAATTAGGATGAACTATCCTATCATAGCATAATGACGCAACTTATGCACAAAACGGTTGCATAATTCTGCAACGCGTTAACAAAGACTCCGTAGACCAGAATCACTCTACAAGATTGTAATGCATCACCCCATCCCGTCGTGTACCAACATATATGATACTCCCATCTACAGCGAGTGAGGTTACATTTTCGGGTATCTTTGATACAACGCGTCGCCAAATACCGTCTTCTAACCTATAGATACCAGTGTCTTTGGTAACACCGTATAATACAGAACGATCAATCGCTAAATGTTCCATAACCAGGTTGGTATCTGCTGTATCCGTAACGGTATTCCAACTTCTCCCACCATCCGTTTTTATGATACCCGCGTCGGTTGCGATGTAAGCAGTCGATCTATCTATGATTATATCTTTAAATGTCTTTACAGGAAATGGCAGTGCTGGTGTAATGTCAGTCCAATTCGTCCCATTATCAAATGAAACAACAAGATGTCCATCCCGTTTGCCAACGTACACTGTCTCACCTGATACACCAAGTTGGAGATCTTTGAATGCTACTTCCAAAGTCAATTCAGTCGTTTCTTCAATTCCGACTGGTTCCCATCTTCTTTGTCCTGTTTTCCAACGGAAGAGTTTATAGTTGTATTCCAGGAAGAAGGTACCACCACTGACCGCAAAGGGACCCGTACGGAACGCCAATTGCATGTAGACATCCGGTTGCCGAGGATCCCATTCTGCCATCTGTCTAAAGAATTCAATAGCACCGGAAGCAACCTCTTGTAGTTCTTGTGCATCGGGTTTTTCCGACTTCTGTAATGCTTGCATCCTCAAATCTGACCATTTGCGATATAATGCACTTAAGTCAAATCTTGGTACTCCTACAATCGACGTTAAAGTAACGCCATCTTCTGCAGAAATGCGATATATTCCGATTTCTCCATGCCCAAATTGAGCTCCACCTTTAGCATAGACTACGTCGCCGGATTTGACAATATGTGTAATGTCAGGTTGTTCTTCTCGATCAGGATTTTCCATGCGTATTTCCTCTTTTACTTTATGCCACGTCTTGCCTTGATTGTTGGTGCTATTCAATTTTTCACCCGATCTTGCATAAAGAATCGTAGGGGTATTCAGGGATCTATTTTTGGGCTTAAAAGCAAGAAGATCATCAATTCTGCTGACGCCACTGATATTTACTTTGTACCAGGTCTTTCCACTATCAGTAGATCGATGTAATCCGTTCTCTGCACTACTGACATAGAACTCGCTGCCTTTTACAACAGCGGCGACATCTACATCACCACTCATCGTAGGTGTAGTCCCAGGTGCTTGAACAAGTTGCCAAGTATCTCCACTATCAGTAGAGCGAACCATACCCTTCTCCATTACCATAACCGTATCACCCGCAGCAACAAGCTTAACATGTGGGGGCCAACCATTTAGAGACCAAGCGTTTGTCGGTGTTATATCAGCCCAAGACCTACCTACATCTGTTGATCTAAATATCCACCATGAACGTTGTAGTCCGCGGGATATCAAACGCGGATCTGACTGCGTATCACTTAATTCTGCCGCGACATATAACGTGTCATCCGTAACAGCGACAGAACGTATCCTCCCAACATTTTCGGGAAAATCAACACGTATCCACACATCAGTCTCTAAACGAAAGAGACCATTGCTGGTACCGACGAATATAGTGTCTTGTATTGCTACGATAGACCTGATGGAATCTAATGGCGTGTTAAGCGATAATCCGGTGTTTAGCTCTTCCCACGTTTTCCCTTCGTCTTTAGACCTTACAATTCCATTCATGAAAACGATATATAACGCTGACTCTGTCAGTAACCATTCTCTTGGAGAATAGTATTGTTCCCAGGAATGACGTAATTTCCATGTCTTACCATCATCTGTTGAAGTAAAGAGTTCGTCTGGGACAAAGTAAAGTGTGTTCTTCCATTTTGCTATAGGTGAGTTGCCGCCATAACCTGTATTCAGGTTGATAATGTCAAAAAGATGCTGCCAACTGCTGCCATCCTCAGACAATTTGAAGATACTTGGATTAGGTCCACCCATAACGTAGAGTTCACCATCAACAGATGAAAACATGCTATATACTCTACTACCCTCTAATGGTTCAGACTTAATCCATTGCTGTTCGGCTTCAGGAGTGTTTTCTCCATTCTCCTGTGCGGACAGTGCTGACACGCCATCTGGATTCTGAGCACTGTTTTCATTTTCTTCAAGTTCCTTTATACTACCAATCCGGTTTTGCACATCTGGTTCTATCTCAAGATTCTGGACGATAGATGCATTAATAAATTCAACAGACATATCTGTCTGAGAATCTAAACTAAAAGGCTTCTGAAATTGCGATAGGAACTGACTCCCTATCCCAAGCATTAACATAATCAATACTGCACCTGTTGTTGCAGCGATCCACGGAATAAATGGTTTGCTGCCAGATGGTGTTGTAGGATTTATCCGCGAAATTTCCTGCATGATATCCTTCGTGAGAGTCGGTGCGATTTGGTAGTTCTCTAACGCTTCTCGGACCATGTTTTCCTCCTTTTTTAGAAACTGTCTCGCGCGATAGAGTCTATTCTTTATCGCGCTAACCGAGACTCCTAAAAACCTGCTAATCTCTTCATACGTCATTCCCCCGAGGTAGTATAGGGTTATGACCGTTCGGTCACCTTCCTGTAACTTTTCAAGCAACTTTTTCACGACTTCGCGTCGTGCTTCTGCCGATGTACGTTCCCTTTCCTGAATGACATAGTGGGAATATGTTTCTTTTTCCAATTCTGAACTGCTTGTATCATCCAGCGACTGTGTCCGCAGACGTTTCTTGCGCAGCCAAGCTTTGCAATTGTTCGCTGTTGTCACATAGAGCCAACTCTCAAAAGAGTGTGGTTTCTTGAGTGTTGACAGTTTATTGTATGCTTTCAGGAATGTATCCTGCGTTATCTCCTCAGCGATATGGAAATCTCCAATTTTCCGCCACGCAAGCGCGTGGACAGACTTCTTATACTTTTCCATAAGTGTAGAGAAAGCGGAATCATCACCGTCAATCACACGTTGAATGAGTTCAGCATCAGGATTATTCATCGGATACCTCTGTAAGGGACATTCATTTATGGCGAATTTTGAAAAAATTATACGCTCTCATACCCGGTAGGTGCGGTTTCCTAATTCGCACCGTTATCGTCTGCATAATTAATTTCATATCCTACCATATACACATCAACATATAGTGACGCGACTTGCAGAAAAAAAGTCTCATAATTCTGAAAATAAAGATAGAGAATCTTCTTAGCAAGAATGCAATGTGAGGAAATTTGATATTTAGGAAAACATGATCCGTTGCGGAATTATATCATAGAGTTGACATTTCTTGGTATAATCAACTATCTGTAATTCTGAAAACATATTTGCTTAAGTCCTAAATCTGTGGTAACATAATAAAAAAGTTGATTTGAGGTATTAATAAAAATGCATGAGAGTTATCGTGTTGCAATTGTTGGCGCAACAGGGGCAGTTGGCAACACTATGTTGGGATTATTGGAGGAACGGACTTTTCCTGTTGGTAGTCTAAAATTGTTGGCATCACATAGGTCAGCAGGTGAAATACTAACCTTCAAAGGTGCACATATTGAGATTGAGGAGTTGACACACGACTCTTTTGAGGACGTAGACCTAGTCTTTTCATCTGCAGGAGCATCTGTCAGTCGTGAGTTCATTCCAACCGCAGTAGAAAAAGGTGCGTTGGTAATAGATAACACAAGCGCATTCCGCATGCACGATGACATCCCATTGGTTGTCCCCGAAGTAAATATGGATGCTGCGCAAAAGCATAACGGACTTATTGCAAACCCAAACTGTTCAACAATTCAGATGATGGTCGCTTTGAAACCGATATATGACGCTGTCGGAATCAAGAGAATCGTCGTTTCAACATATCAGAGCGTGTCTGGTAAAAGCGGACAAGCAGTGAACGAGCTTGTTCTGCAGACAACCGAAGCATTGGAAGGGAAACCTATAACACTTGATCGCTTTCCCCATCAGATGGCGTTTAATGTTGCTTTTGATTGGACCTTCACGGATAGCGGCGACAATGAAGAAGAACTGAAGATGATCAAAGAGACACACAAAATACTCTCCGACGATTCTATCGGTGTTTCAGCGACTACCGTCCGCGTCCCTGTCTTCTTTGCACATTCTGAATATATTAAAGTTGAAACAAAAAAGAAACTAACGCAAGCTGAAGCACTATAACTGCTTGCTGATGCGCCGGGTGTACAGTTAGTCGATGATCCTGAAAACTATAGATATCCTATGGCTATTGATGTAGCTGGAAAAGACGAGGTATATGTGGGGCGAATCCGAGAGGATTTATCAATCGCAAACGGTCTCAATTTATGGGTTGTCGCCGATAACTTACGTAAAGGTGCTGCGCTGAATGCTATCCAGATAGCAGAACAACTCTTATTCTAATTATCACAGCCATTCAGAAGGTATCAGCAAGAACACAAGCACGGACATGAGATGACACTTAATAGAGATAATATTGGACATTATCTTGAGGAACGGGAAGCAGAGATAGGTTTTTTTGCCACTGATGCTAAGCTGCAGGTTGAAGAAATTGGAGATGGAAACCTTAATTATGTCTATCGTGTATACGATACATCTAAACCAGAGTCTTCACTTGTCCTGAAACAAGCACCTCCCTATATCAAGATTTTGGGTCCAGACTACCCGCTTACATCTGAACGTCTCAGTTATGAAGCACGCGCACTCAAGGTATACAACCGTCTTATCAGTGATGCTGTGCCAACGTTGTATTTCTTTGACCCTGATTCCGCTGTAATCGTGATGGAATATCTGCCAGAGTATCGACTCTTACGCGATGATCTTATCTTAGGCAAAGTCAATCCGATTATACCAAAACAGATTGGTAAGTTCATGGGTGTTGTACATAGTCAAACATATCAGCATAACATTGATAAAACATCGGAAAATCACTACCGAAATGCGTTCGCCAATACCGATATGCAAGCAATAACTGGGAACTATGTTTTTACGTTTCCCTTCATAGAACATGAAACAAACTTCTATACAGATGGGTTAGCAGATTCAGTTGAAATACTAAAAACCGACAGTGAATTCTCGCAACAGGCAGAAATACTAAAGAACATCTTTTTGAGAGTTCAGCGCGGATTAACACACGGCGACTTACACACAGGCAGTGTCATGGTTAATGACAATTCTGCGAAGGTGATTGATTCAGAATTTGCATTCTATGGATCTGTCGGATTTGACATCGGTCTTTTTTGGGCAAATTACCTACTATCTTATTTTTCACACTTGGACGCGTCAAAAATTCAGACAGATATAATTTCGGCAATTATTACGTTGTGGGAGACCTATATTGAAGAATTCAGGATGGATACATCGTTAAAGAAACGAACCTTACATGTGATCTTCCACGAAGCTGTTGGGTTCACAGGTATGGAGATGTTGAGACGGATTATCGGTGCTGCCCATGTGAGAGATATTGAGAATATTGGTGATTTAGATCGAAAATTGCGAATAGAAAAAGCGATCCTTGAATTTGGTAAAATGATCGTAAAAAAGCGAAATCACATTGCAAATGTGCATGAAATGGTGGCGTTATTGTAAGTGAGGATACTGTTCTACTATAAAGTTAATGATTAAAGAGAAATTTCAGTGCGTGCGGATACCAATCCAGCGTAGGGGCGAGGTTCCCTCGCCCGTTGTGAAGTTTTTACTCGCCTGTCACGGCGTTTTCTATTAATTCTGAAATCTACTGTATCATAATCAGAGAGAGCACACAGAAAAAACTATGAGAGATTACTACGAAATACTCGGTGTTGACAAAAAGTCTACCCCTGATGAGATAAAAAAAGCATATCGCAAATTAGCGGTAAAATACCATCCTGACAAGAATGCTGGTGATAAAGCTGCTGAGGAAAAATTCAAAGAAGCAGCTAACGCATATTCAGTCCTGTCCGATCCTGAAAAACGCAAAATATATGATACCCGAGGGCATGCGGGTGTAGAAGGAATGGGGTTTGAAGGGTTCACCAATGTGAATGACATTTTCGTGAATTTCAATGACATCTTTGGACGCGCAGCATACGGCGACTTTGGTGATGTTTTCGGCGATGTTTTTGGATCACAAAGGCAGACAACGCGAACACTGCGAGGACGTGACCATCGCATCAATGTTACCATACCATTTGCAGACGCGATTAACGGTACACAGAAAGAAGTTAGCATCCAGGGTAAGAACATAAAGTTCAAGATTCCCCCCGGCATTAAAGAGGGAAAAACGCTGAGGGTACGTGGACAAGGTGAATCCATTGGGGCAGGTGAGTCAGGTGACCTCTTAGTCAAGATATCAATTCAACCCCATCCAACATTGTCCCGTGATGGACTTGATCTCGTGACAGATGTACAAGTGCCGATGACGACTGCCGCGTTGGGTGGAACTGTCAGAGTGCAGACATTAACAGAGAACGTTGAAGTCAAAATACCGTCAGGGGCACAACCGGGGCAGCAACTACGACTGCGTGGAAAAGGTATAGCAGATGTAGGCGGACGCAAAGGTGACTTGCGGGTCCGGTTAATCGTGGAGATACCAAAATCATTAACCCGCAAGCAGAAGGATTTACTAAAGCAACTTGCAAAGACAATATGACAGAAGAACAAAGGAGAACTAATGATCTCACTATCACAACGAAGTCAAAACGTAACACCATCATCAACATTAGCCATCACAGCCAAAATCAACGCAATGATCGCTGATGGTGAAGATGTCGTCAAATTCGGCGCAGGAGAACCCGATTTTGATACTCCCGACTATATCAAAGCTGCCGCTATTGAGGCACTTGATAACGGTTTTACGAAATACACACCGGTTCCCGGTATCCCTGAACTCAAAGAAGCTATCGTTAATAAATTCAAGAATGACAACGGACTGAGTTATACACCGTCTCAAGTCATTGTCTCTTGTGGTGCGAAGCATACACTCTATAACATCATGCAAGCGATCTGTGATCCTGGTGATGAGGTAATCTTCGCAGCACCGTATTGGGTGAGTTATCCGCAACAAATAAAGTTGGCAGGTGCAACCCCACGCGTCATTGAAACGACTGCTGAACAAAACTTCTGCATGCAACCGGAACAAGTAGAAGCTGCTATTACCTCAAACACAAAAGCAATTCTCATCAACAGTCCAAGCAATCCCACAGGCACAACATACAATATTGATACACTCAAACAGATTGCTGCGCTCGCTGTTGAGAAGCAAGTATATCTCATCTCCGATGAAATCTATGAGGCACTCCTCTACGATGGTGCAACACATCAGAGTCCAGCTGCATTCAACGAAGAAACGAAAGCGATCACCTTCGTCGTCAACGGTGTTTCAAAAGCATACTCTATGACTGGATGGCGTATCGGGTATACGGCAGGTCCAGAGGATGCAGTTTCAGCAATGTCTCGTATCCAATCCCATAGCACATCAAATCCTACATCAATTGCACAGAAAGCTGCCGTTGCTGCACTCAATGAACCACAAGATGCAGTTGAGGAAATGCGTAAAGCATTTGAAGAAAGACGTAATGTTATCTGTCAACGTTTTGATGATATTGATGGTGTGACCTATGTTAAGCCCCAAGGTGCGTTCTATATCTTCCCAGATTTTTCAGCACACTACGGCAGAACACTTGATGGTAAAAAGATTGAAGGCTCAATGGACATCACCGACTATCTCCTGAGTTCTGCAGGTGTAGGCGTTGTGCCTGGAGATGGCTTCGGTGCAGACAAGAATTTACGACTTTCCTTTGCTACCTCGCTGCAGGAAATCCATCGCGGATTGGATCGGATAAAGAAGGCGTTAGCATAGTAAACAAAACGCAAAAGAAAAGGAGATATTATAGTGTCACAACCTAACTTAGTTTTTGTCATAACGGATGACCAAGGATATGGTGATTTAGGATGCTACGGCAACCCAGTCATCAACACCCCTAATTTAGACGCACTGGCAGAAGAAAGTGTGCAGCTCAGAAACCTGCATGTCGGTCCAACCTGTTCACCAACACGCGCTGGCATCATGACAGGACGATATTGCAATTCTACAGGTGTGTGGCATACTATCGGTGGCAGATCACTCCTCCGAAGTGATGAGGTCACGATGGCAGATATCTTCAGACGCAACGGCTACAAAACCGGTATGTTCGGTAAATGGCATCTTGGTGATAACTACCCGTTCCGTCCACACGACAGAGGCTTTGAAGAAGCACTCTATCACGGCGGTGGTGGTATCAGTCAAACACCAGATTATTGGGGTAACGATTACTTTGACGATACCTATTTTAGTAACGGTTCTGAACAACCTTTTGAGGGTTACTGCACAGATGTATGGTTTCAAGAAGGGATGAAGTTTATTGAGCGAAACAGGAATCGTCCATTCTTCTGTTACATTCCAACCAATGCACCGCACGGTCCCTTCCGTGTCCCTGATGCCTACAGTGAAGTCTACAAAAGAAAAGGGGAACCAGATGCACGTGCCTGTTTCTACGGGATGATAACCAATATAGACGATAACATGGCACGTATGCGGCATCATCTCAAAGTGCTTGGACTTGAAGAAAACACTATCCTAATCTTCATGACAGATAACGGTTCTGCTGCTGGATGCGACTTGGACGGACAACAGTATGTAAAGTCAGGATACAATGCCGGGATGCGGGGTAAGAAGGGATCTCCTTATGAAGGAGGTCACCGTGTACCGCTCTTTATGCATTGGCCAAGTGGAGGCTTTTCAGAAAAGAAACAAGTAGATGAACTCACCGCAAACATTGATTTACTACCGACTCTGATTGACTTTTGTGATTTAGAGGTATCAGACTCATCCAGATTCCACGGGAAAAGCATCTCACCTTTACTCCATGATAGATTGGTTGAATGGGAAGATCGCGTCATCGTCACAGACTCCCAACGTATTGAAAATCCGGTTAAGTGGAGACAGAGTGCAACGATGTCGCAGAGATGGCGACTCATCAATGGAGAAGAACTTTATGATATCCAAGCGGACCCCGAACAACGGGAAAATATCGCCGAAGATCATCCAGAGGTTGTTTCTGAACTTCGTGAACATTATGAAGAATGGTGGAAGTTAGTATCTGAAAGGTTTGACGAGGAATGTCCGGTAGTAATCGGCACCCAGAACGAACAACTCGCTTGTATTACAACACATGATTGGCACGGCAGCGGAAATGCTTGGAATCAAGGCTCCATCCGCAACGGCATGCAGTGCAACGGGTATTGGGCAATCGAAATACCAGAAGATGGTGAATACAGTTTTGAGTTGCGTAGGTGGCCCCGTGAGGAAAATAGACCCATCACAGAAGGTATCCCTGGTGAGAGAATTGATCTCTATAACGGTGGACGGGCATTAGATTTGAAAACCGCACAGATCCGTATTGCTGATCAGACAGCAACACAAGCGATAAAACCTGATGCAGTCGGTGTAACTTTTACGTTCAACCTCACAGCCGGACAGACACGACTCCACACAGAATTCTCAGATGAAACTGGAGAACTGTCCCTGGGTGCCTACTACGTCTATATCAAACGCGTGATTTAAAGGTGCACTCTTAGATATAATATACTTTATAGGACAGTAATGCTACTGTCCTATAAAGTATATTTATTTTTCTTACTTGCACAGAATCGTGCATGTAACTTTTCCGTTGACCTTTCTGGTGCAATTCGTCACTCAATGTGACTGATTATCCAATGAATTTGTGTGCAAATAGGTGGCACAGGAATTGCATTCTCTACTTCAATATTGGAAAATCTGATAGACGAAGAGGTGTTAACCCATGAGAACATTATACACTGTTAGCATTTTCATAAGTATCTTTCTAATTGGGTGTGCAACACATACGCAGAATGTACAGCAGACACACGAAGATTATACACTAACTGAAAGACGGGGAATGCATGCATGGAAAGGACAGCATATATCAGAAATTGTCAAGAAATGGGGACAACCGTATAAAGTCACTGAACAGAACTCAGGTGGCAAAATCTATACATGGAAGCATACAATAGGTATAACAACATTTCCAGATGGTAAGTTACGTGGAAGATTGGATACACTCATACCCATCATACACCTTTATACGCATGACGATGGTATAGTTTATCACTGGACATCTGATGCAGGATCAAAAGCAGTAAGACCTCGGTAAGATGCTATAAGAGTATTAGATGTAATACCAATTTCATGATAGCAGAATTATCACTCAATGCATTGTTGCAGTCCTTAAAATAACGCGATCCTCTGTCCAATTATCACGATACCAAGTACATGCCTCAAACGTGTCGTTAAGTGCATACATACGTTGTTTCAGTAAAGCACGAAGTTCATTTAGAATACCTTGTGATGTAGGTATATCAGTCAGATTTCGTGTTTGAAATGGGTCGGCAATATTGTCAAATAGTTTTTCGCCTCCATCAGGTCGATGGACAGCGTAAGTATGTTGTTTCGTTCTGAGAGCACGCCATTCATACCCATCTTCCCACTTAGCAGTGCAACCCATCCCTTGCATGAATGCAGCCTCAGGTTCTTCAAAAGTTTCCCCAAACGCTGCAGGACTCAGATCCGAACCTTCTACATCTTCTGGTATCGGTAGTTCCATCATGGAAAGCAGTGTTGGCATAATGTCCGGTGTATTTAGGCAGACATCTGTGGTAAGTCCTTCCGATATTGTCTCTGGCCATCTCATCAGAAATGGAATACGGACTGCTTCTTCATAGAAGATGTTTTTTGCCTTACGTCCTTGTGCACCAAACATTTCTCCGTGGTCAGATGTGAATACAAAGATTGTGTCCTCTTGCAAGCCAAGTTCATCAATAGCAGAGAGTAATCTACCAACATTCCAATCCAAGTTAGTCGTCATCGCATAATAAACACGCATCCATTCGGGAAGTTTAGCACGTTGCTCATCGGACATCATTGCCCAGGCATCCCCATACGGGTCGTTTTCTTCACGGTAGTTTTCTGGTAATGGAAAGTTGACCTCTCGGAACATCTCATAGTATTCACTCGGAACGTTGTCCTGTGTCCACGGGTCATGCGGAGTGCCGATTGATAGGAACAGCGCAAACGGATCATCGGTGGTTGATGCTCGTTTAAGGTAGTCTATCGCTAAATCTGTCTGTCCATCCGGTTCATATCCCGGAATTGTTATCCTTTCAGGACTATCTCTATGATAGTAAGTGTCAAAATAGGTGTGATGAAAATTATACGCAGACCATTCACCATCAAAACCGAGACGATGGGGTCCCGGAGGAATGTATGAATTCTGGGTGTCATGGTGTCTTCCCAACTGATTTGCCCACAGATGCCACTTCCCAATATAACTCGTCTGATAACCGTTGCGATGCAGAACATGTCCGATGCAGTCATGATTAGGATTAATTCGGAGTTCATTGATTGCCATACCGGTGCTGCTCGCGTATTTACCGGTGAAAAGGGATGCACGATACGGTGCACACATCGGACTACCTGAAACAGCGTTATAGAAGTTCACACCTTCTGTTGCAAGTCTATCAATATTCGGTGTTATTGCACGTTCATCACCAGCAAAGCCGCAAGATTGATAGCGAAGTTGATCGGCAAAGACATAGACGAGATTCGGTTTTCTGCCTGTTGATGCCATATATATTACCCTGTTTTTAAGTATTTGATTGTTCTCTTCGACGCCATTGTCCCTTTGTAACTTTCTCTATTAAGATACGTGCTTTTTGACTTTCACGAACCTGTTTTTCAATCTCAATAGGATCCCATTCAGCGAGTAATTGTGTTTCCAAATCACGACATATTGCCTGATACTTTGGTTCATTCGCAAGATTATGAAATTCTCCCGGATCTTCAGATATGTCGTAAAGTTCAGGTGGATCACCGAGACTGTAATTGTATTTGTATTTCCCTTTCCGTAACATCGCCATAGGACGTTGAACACCGTGTGCCAGGTATTCTGAAAAAGCGTAATCTTTCCAATCGGTCTTGGTATCTTGTATAAGAGGCATCAACGTATCTCCATCAAACTGTTCTTTGATTTTTCCACATGCAATGTCAACCAATGTTGCCGTCAAATCAACAAGTGAAACGATTTGATCAATTCGTTTACCAGCGGACAACTTATCTGGAAACATAATCTGTAGGGGTACCCGAGATGAGGCTTCATAGAAGTTTGATTTACGCCACATCCCGTGTTCACCATTCATTTCACCATGATCACTTGTGTAGATGACAACGGTATTCTCCAGTTGATTAGTCTCGTCAAGCGTCTGTAGTAACTTTCCAATCTTTTCATCAAGATAGGTAATCAAACCGTAATATCCAGCGCGAGCGCGACGCACTAAATCCTCAGGGAATTCAACACATCCGAACATACGTCGCATCCGTTTATAAACGGGATGTTGATCTTCAAGATGTCCTTGTGGAATATTCGGTAAGTCTATCTTATCAAGTGGATAAAGATCCCAGAACCGTTGGGGTACCACAAGCGGAAAATGGGGTGCAATGAAAGAGACGTTTAATGTCCACGGTTGTTCTTTCCGTTCAGGATCGCGTAGGTATTCTATTGCTTCTGTTTCAGCAAGATCATCAACTCTGATTTCTTCAGTCGTTCCTGGTCCAGCGTTTGCAGGTCCGCCCCATGGTCTTCCTGCTGCAGGTGTCCCGTTGTCCCAATCTGTCAGTCCGTGTTTTTTTTCTGCATGAAGGTCTCGTGCCAGTTGTTCTCGGAAACCGTGTAGTTGGTCCAATCCTCCAAAGTGCTGCTTACCTGAAAGCACAACATCGTAACCCACATCGCGCAGTAAGTGTGCCCATGTAACCGCATCCGGACGTAAAGGTGCAGCATTATCCCAAGCACCGATTTTATGAATGTACCGTCCCGTCATAAACGACATACGCGATGGCATGCAGAGTGGGGAATTGCAGTAAGCATTCGTAAAGGTTATACCTTCCTTTGCAAGTCTGTCCATGTGCGGTGTTTGAACTAGGGGATGTCCATACGGTCCGCTGTACATCGGTGCATGTTCATCAGACATGATAAGAAGGATGTTGGGTTGGTTTTCGGGCATGGTATACGACTAATCCAATATAAGGTTTCTTGTAGGATACCACTCCACACACAAACTGTCAATAACAAAACTACTATAATACGACTCTGAACAAGGATAGTCCTATTTCGTCAAGTCTTGTGATGAATCTAACCATAAGCGTTTGATACACACCAAATGACTCTTATCCTGAAAATCCTATAATCCTGTAAATCCTGGTTCAGATGATTAGGAATATGTTGACTAAATGGTATAGCGTATAGGTATATTTGGGTAGAATAGAGATGGGCTTACCTGGAATCGAACCAGGGACCTCGCGCTTATCAGGCGCGCGCTCTAACCTTCTGAGCTATAAGCCCCTGTTGAAGGGGAGAAAGTATGTTATTTGAAAGTTAAATAGTTAGTCGTAAATGCCTTGTAAGATTCTGAGCATCTTGAACAAGGAGATTGTGTGAGAATATCCTTGTTAGTGCTCCTTAGAAAGGAGGTGATCCAGCCGCAGGTTCCCCTACGGCTACCTTGTT
>VXOP01000383.1:1742-20571 GCA_009839975.1 Candidatus Poribacteria bacterium | reverse complement strand
ACGCAACAGAATAGACTTTATCTTTATGTCCTTTGAGCATTTTGCGGAATTCTCCAGTGCGTGCGTTCCACAATCGAATTGTTTTGTCGTAACTTGCACTTGCAAGTGTTTTTCCATCAGGAGAGAATGCAACGGATGATACTTTATCGGTATGTCCTTTCAATGTTTTCAACAAATTACCTGTGTCAATATCCCATAACAGGATTGTCTTATCGTCGTTCCCGCTTGCAAGTGTTTTAGAATCAGGAGAAAATGCTATGCATGATGTTTCATCTTGAGATCCTTTCAGAGATAATATGAGCTCACCATCACTTGGTCTAAATAACTGAATTTCTTTGGTTCCCCTACCTCCCACTGCTAACATTTTTCCATCTGGTGAAAACAGAACAATTTCGGGATAATAATCAATTCCTGCACTACCCCTGAGTACAAGCCGCCTTTGATACGTTTGTGCATCATATAACCAAATTCCTTGAGAAGTCGCTGCTGCCAATCGATTTCGATCAGGAGAATAGGTGACATCTAAATACCGCGTTGATGCGTAAGAATCTGCTTTAGCAGTTTGGCAAAAATAGGATTGATTACAAGTAAACAATGATGTACAAAAAACGATTACACACCAGAATTTGGATGAAAGCATATACTTCTTGAATTTCTGCATCTGTATCTATCTCCTTAAAGTAGCAGAACTTAAGATTTTGACTATAGTTTTTACTGTGGCAAATCTCACAGAAAGGGTTATACCATCATTCTCAATAGTAATTAGTGTTTTGCCATCGGGCGCAAACGTTACAGCATGCACTAAATCTGAATATCCGGTTATTGTTTTTCGGAGTTGACCTGTGCGGACATTCCACAACAGAATATCTTGGTTCACAGAACTTGCAAGCGTCTCACTATCAGGAGAAAACGCCATAGCATAAACTACCTGCTTATCTTCTTTGAGTATGCGGACCTGCTTTCCAGTTTTTACATCCCAGAGTCGTACTTTCCCATTATAACTTGCACTCGCCAGCATACGACTATCGGGTGTAAATGCGATAGCGGTGATACGATTCGTGTGTCCTTTGAGGGTCATTTTATGTTCACCTGTATGAGGATTCCATAATGCGACTGTTTTGTCATAACATATACAGGCAAGTGTTTTTCCGTCAGGTGAAAATGTTATAGACGGTACATCTCTCCTATGCTCAATTAGGGAGACTTTTTGTTTTCCAAGATCCGCTCTGTTTGACATATCCCACAGTTGAATAGTTTCACCACCCCACCCGTCAACCTTGACAAGGATTGTACCATCAGGTGAAAACTTTAACTTATCATTACCTGATGTATCTCCTGTCAGGAGTGCAAGTTCTTTATAGGTCTGTGCATCATATAACCATATCCCGATCATACTGGGAATTGCGATCATGCTGCTATCTGGTGAAAATGCAATTTTGCCTATAATGCCGCCTTTTCCTAAACGAGCAATGGCACCTTCAGGTAAATACCATTGCTGATAATCATCTGCCCACCCAACATTAAGAAACGATAGAATAACAAAAAGAAGTAGAAAAATGTGTCTCATTTGCTTGTTTCCTTTAGATCCCATAAGAGGATTGTACCATCTGTTCCAGATGATATGAGTGTTTTTCCATCCTTCTCAAAACTGATTCGCCGGACAGGGTTGTATGCTGTGAAAGTTGTCTTGAGTTTTCCAGTATTTAGATCCCATAAAAGAATCTTGGCATTTTCACCGCCACTTGCAAACGTCTGTCCATCTGGTGAGAAGGCTATTGGCGAATTCGGGTCATATTCCTCAAGTGTTGTAATAAGTTCTCCAGTTTCCAAATCCCAGAAACGCATTGTCCCATCAGCACTGCCACTGACAAGTTTTTTTCCATCTGGGGCAAACAGTGTGCGTGTAATTCGCCCTTTATGCTCTTTGAGAATGAACTTTTGTTGTCCGGTTTGTGTATCCCAAATCCAAATTCTATTATCACCTCTATCCTCATACGGTGCTTTGGCATAACCGACCAAGGCACTCCCATCTGGTGTAAATCGAAGCGAGAATCTTAATCTTTCTGGACTGATAAAGGATGCTTTAAGTCTACCTGTTTTTGCATCCCATAGAGATGCAATTGCTGAACAATTACTGACGATATTATCTCCATCAGGTGAAAATATCACAGACCTAACATTCCATCGATGTCCCATAAATAAAAATTGCGGATGTCCTGTATCGGTATTCCATATTTGAACCATATTCAAATCTTTTGTTGGTGTTGCCAGTAAGTTGCTGTCAGGCGAGAATATAGGAAGAAAACCGTGAGCGTGATATCTATGATCTGGTGTATAGGTAGCTATCTGTTCACCTGTTTGTGTATTCCATAATCGGATTGTCTCTCTTCCAGCAGTTGACAGAAATTGTCCATTCGGAGAGAACTTTATGGATAAAATACTATCTAAATTGCCTAAGAGGGTGGCTTTGTGGGAGTCTGTTTCAATATCCCATAACCGTACAGAGTTGCCATCTTGAATTGCCAATGTTTTCCCATCTGGAGAGTATTTGAACACTTGTCTTAATGGAGAGCGAGAGTTAAATAGGATTGTTGAAAAATGAAAGCCTTTCAGAAATGGCTTTTTATGTCCAGTTTCCACATCCAACAATGTGTATGTACCATCATTATTCGCATAGATTTCCTTTTTACCATCAGGGAAAACACTTATGGGTTTAGATTTAGATTTAACGCGTTGCTTTGTAAGGTCTACTTTCAATTCACCTGTGTTTGTGTTCCAAATATGAATGGCGTTACTCCTGTTAATACTTGCCAATGTTTCATTATCCGGTGAAAAAGCTAACATTCTGGTAAAGGCGGGTTTTACTATTGTTCGTAAATGTTTCCCGGTTTTAGCATCCCACAACCGAATTGAAGAATCAGCACTCCAATGAGTATACGATGCGCCACTTGCAATTGTTTTACCATCTGGTGAAAACACAAGTGTTGTAACACTTCCTGAGTGTCCCGTAAGTGTCACTTTATGGTATGTGGTTTTTGTATCCCATAACCGAATAGTCGTGTCTCTGCTACCACTGGCGAGGGTCTCACCATCTGGAGAAAAGGCTAATGTAAGCACAGATCCAGGTTCCGTTATATCACTTGGAGCCAAGATGTGTCCAACAAGCGAGGTGATACGTTTTTTCTTTTTAGTAGAAAAAAGTGTCACGGTTCCATCAAAATCCCCAGCTGCTATAATATCACTATCCGGTGAATACGCTAATGAACGGATATCGTTAAACTTCCCTTTGAGGTCTGCTATAGGTTTCTGGGTGTTGAGATTCCACAGGCGGACAAATTTTTCGTCAGCACCGACACTCGCTAATGTTTGACTATCTCCTGATATGGCGATGTGTGTCACCCCATTCTGATGTCCTGTCAGCACAGCGATGTTTTTTGTGGTCTGAGGGTCCCAAATTCTAATCGTCCCGTCATTGCTACCACTTGCTAATATCTTGCCATCAGCGGTATATTCCACTGACCGCACGGTATCTGAATGTCCTGTGAGAAGTGATAGCGGTTTGTAGGTATCTGTATCGTAAATCCAGATACCGATAGACGCAGCCAAAGCAAGTTGCTTGCCATCAGGAGAATAGGCGATATGGCTGAATATTCCGTTTCCGATTCGTTTGATTGCGTTTTCAGGCAATCCTATTTGTGTCTCGTTCTGACCGAAACTGTTTAATAAAAGAAGCGATACCAATAGCCATGAAGTCATTAAAAGGCGAAAATGTTTCATCCAATTCCTCCTCTCTTGTAGGTTGGGTTGAGGTACGAAACCCAACAAGATATGCTTTGACCTATCCTACCTACTTATGATACTGAGCAAGATCCCAAAATAAAATTGTCCCGTCTTTGCATGCACTCGCTAAAGTTTTCCCATCTGTTGAAATTGAAAATGTCCACCCGAGATCTGTATGTGCTGTGAATGTAGTAGTCAGTGAACCTATTTTAACGTCCCATACTAAAATTGATCTCAGATCCGCACTATAGGTTGCAAGAAGCTTCCCATCAGGTGTAAACTTAGCACGATGCAAATTACCTATACCTTCTGTAAGTGTGGCACGTCGTGTTCCAGTATCCACATCCCAGAGTAGCATTGAATATCCGTTCTGTCTTACATTACTCACAAGTGTTTTTCCATCAGGTGAAAATTGGATATAGAATACGCTACTGTTACCAGGTCTAAGATTCGTGCGGAGAGTTCCCGTCTCGGTATTCCAAAGTCTGATCATTCCATCAATACCGCCGCCAGCTAAAATGCTGCCATCTGGCGAAAGAGCGACAACCGCAATCTTTTCTGTCTCTCTTGTAAGTGTATGTTTCAATTCTCCGGTATTCAGATTCCATAGTTGAACCGTGCCAATCGTACTTCGAGTTACAAGTGTTTTGTTGTCGGGAAGGAAGATGACATCAGCTCCGCCTCCTGTTGGCACTGTGAGGGTTTGTGTTATTTTTCCAGTGCCTAAATCACAGACAAAGATTTTATCCTCTCTTCCTCCACTTGCCAGCATTCTGCTGTCTGGCGAAAATACAATAGATGAATCTTCAATTGAGGTCTGCGGTAGTGTTGTTTGGAGGGCTCCGGTTTCCGTGTCCCACAACTGAATTGGCTGTTTGTAATGCTTAATTGCAAACGTTTTTCCGTTGGGTGCAAATATAGGATCTCTATCTCTTGTGATTGTGGCCCGAGGTTTTCCCGTTTTCACATCACGCAAGTAGATTTCGCTGTAATTCCAGCTTGCCAGTGTCTTTCCGTCAGACAGATACTCGACAGAATTCCCCGCATCATTATGGCCTGTGATGGTCGTTTTGAGTTGTCCTGTTTGAACATCCCAGACCTTGATTTCATCGTCATTATGTGCAGCGAATGTGTTCCCATCGTCCGAGAAAATAGGTGAATAAACTGACTTTGTCTGCCATGCTAAATCGACTCTTGCCTTCTCGGTTTTTACATTCCATAATCGGATATTCACGGTATCGTTTGTCCTACTGGTGTTACTTGCAAGTGTCTTTCCATCAGGAGAGAAGACGAGAGTACTGAAATATCCTTTATGTCCATTGCGTATAGCGCGAGGTATTCCTGATTTCACATCCCACAATAGTATTTCTTCTCTACTTCTACTTGCAAGCGTTTTTCCATCAGGAGAGAATGCTACGTCAGACACCCAAGGGTTCTCCTTGGGTGTAAGGGTAGTGAAGCGTTTGCCTGTTTTCGTATTCCACAACCGGATTCCTGGCGTTTCACCCCAACTTGCAAGTGTATCTCCATTAGGTGATAACGCACAAGATATAACGCTACCAAATCGATTGTGTCTTTCAGGTTTATCGGGTACTTCCACTATAAATGTAGCGAGTCGTTCCCCTGTTTTCGCGTCCCACAATAGGTTTTTATGTAAACCATTACTCGCCAACATACTCCCATCCTGTGTGAATGTTATAGCATGAACACCGCCAGAATGTCCACCAAGCGTTGCTTTGAGTTGTCGTGTCTTGAAATCCCACAACCTTATTGTATCGTCCCGGCTACCGCTTGCAAGTGTCTCACCATCAGGCAAAAACTTTAGTAAAGTGATTCCGCCTACATGTCCAGTCAGTGTAGATATGTATTCACCTGTTACTGGATGCCACAGTCGAATAGTCATATCAGTGCTGCCACTTGCAAGATATTTTCCATCGGGGGAAAAGGTTACGGATGTAACCGCAGCAGTGTGCCCTGTTAGGAGTGAGAATTCTTTAGAGGTGTGAGTATCATAGAGCCATACACCGATAGTCGTTGCAGCAGCGAGTCGGGTTCCATCTGGGGACAGTGCTATACCATTACGCCATGCTATATTACTTTTGCCAAGACGTGCTTTAGCATCATCAGGTAAACCCAAGTATGTATAGTCAGAATCTACTTCTTGCGCTTGTGTAAATCCGCTTGAAGCACAAAGAAGAATTAGAATTGGAATTAAAGACTTCATCTGTTTACCTCATTTTTTTGATAGGTCCCACAAGAGAATTGTGCCGTTTCGATGACTACTTGCCAAAATCTTCCCGTCAGGTGAGAAAGCCACAGAAGAATCTTCCTTGCCATCCCCTGTGAAGGTCATCAGATGTTTACCTGTTTGGATGTCCCATAGCCGAATTGTCGTGTCTTTACTTGCACTTGCCAACGTTTTTCCATCAGGAGAGAACGCAATGGAATTTACCTCTTCTGTATGTCCCAAATATGTTTCCTTATGTTTTCCGGTATTGAGATCCCATAACCAAATGGCATTATCAGGATTTGGGACATGACGGTAGGAGGTATAACCAGTGGTACTTGCAAGTGTTTTTCCATCGGGAGAAAACGCAATATAGACGACAGGACCTGTATGTCCGCTTAGTGTTGTTTTATGTTGTCCAGTGTGAGGATCCCACAATCGAATAGTACTATCTGCTCCACCACTTGCAAGCGTTTGTCCATCCGGTGAAAATGCTATGGATTTAATTCCGTTTGTATGGCCATTCAAAACGGCTCTATGTTGACCTGTTAGTACGTTCCACAAGCGAATTGTGAAATCCGTCCTACTGGTACTTACTGAATTGCCAGAGCTTCCACTTGCAAGCGTCTGTCCATCCGGTGAAAATGCGACACATCCGACATTATTAAAATGACCTGTGAGTATAGTAATGGGAGCACCGGTATGTGCATGCGAAAGAAGTATGTTTTCGTTATTTGTACTCACCATTTTTTTCCCATCAGGTGACAATGTATCATAAGCGTAATAAGAAGGTCCGGTAAAATTCAGAATCAATGAATGTTGTGATAGACCAGTTTTCAAGTCCCACAACTGTCCAACACCTACCAATATTTTCCCATCTTGTGAGAAGGCAAGCGATGATTTTCTATATCCTGAATGACCAGTGATATTTGCGATGTTTTGCTGCGTTTTAAAATCATAGAACCGAATACTTCCATCAACCCCAGCACATCCGAGACAAAGACCATCTGATGAAAAGGTTAATGATAAAGTCCGTGTATTGCTTGCAGATATTACTGTTGATTGTTGTGTTTGTAAATCCCACAACTGAACAACATCATTCCGCGTAGCACTCGCCAACATTCTTGTAGTAGGAGAAAATGAAGATACTTGAAGATACTCGATGTTCCCAGTGAGTTTTATTTCGGTGTGATCAAGTGTATTCAAATTCCAAAAACGGACTGTTTCGTGTAAGTTTCCCGTCACAAGTACTGCGTCAGAAAAAAACGCTAACCAATTGACTTTATGTGTACCTCCTATTGGGATAGTTTTTATCAGCTGTGTTGTTTCCATGTCCCGAAGTTGAATTGAAGTCGCATTTTCACCGACACTTGCGAGCATATTTCCATTGGGCGAAATAGCCAACGTCGGGTTCACCTGTCCCGTAAGAGTTGCTTTATGTTCACCCGTTTGTGTATCCCATAATCGTATTTTTCTATCATAGTACCAAGTTACGAGTGTTTTTCCATTCGGTGATAGGAGAAAAGCGGCAATGGCGGTATTGTCAGTACCAGGACCTTCTTTGATGTATGTTTTTATTCTTCCAGTGTAAGCATTCCATATCCGAATTCTGACATAATCACTACTACCACCGTATGTTGGACTTATGGTGGCAATTGTACTCCCATCCTGTGAGAAAGTTATTTTGTTCATTGCTATTGGAGATATGTTTTCCCAATTGTCTGTCATCAGCGCAATTTCTTTGTAGGTGCGGGAATCGTATATCCATATCCCGATAGAACTTGCCACAGCAAAATGTTTGCCGTTCGGTGAAAATGCAATACCAGATACCTTACCTTTACCAAGACGCATCGTTGCCCCTTCGGGTAGATACCATTGCCGATAATCATCGGTCCACCCGTTTTGGCTAAATGGCAAAAGTAAAAATAGGATTGTGATTAAAACTCTCATTCGCTTGTTTTCCGCATGTCCCATAACAGAATTGTTCCGTCATGACTTACGCTGGCAAGTATATCACCATCTGGTGAAAACGTTAGATAAAATACTGTTCCTGCGTGTCCATTCAGAGTTTTCTTATGCTTACCAGGTTTGACATCCCACAATCGGATTGTGTTATCATACCCTCCACTTGCGAGTGTTTTTCCATCTGGAGAAAACGTAACAGTTGCAGAGACTCTGGTATGTCCCGTGAGGATTGATATTTTCTCGTGGGTCGATATATGCCACAACCTGATAGTATTGTCATGACTTCCACTTGCGAGTATTTTTCCATCGGGAGAGAAACTGAGACACCTGATCCCAGATGTGTGCCCAGTGAGAATTGCTTCGGATTGCGCAGTATAGAAATTCCATAAACGGATTGTAGTATCATACTTTTGTGTCGTATTGTTCCAGTTGCCTCCGATCGCAAGCGTTTTCCCATCAGGTGAAAACGATACAGTTTCAACATGGCCGGTGTGTCCTTTAAGAGTTGCACGATATTGTTCGGAACGTATATTCTTGTTCTGGACAGTACGCGCAAAGTTTGCCAGCTGCCTTTGATATCGGAGTGGTGCGCGATCCTGAATAAAACTAATTAAGTGCATTACTTGTTTTAAGGTAGACCTTTTAGATGCCATATTGGCAGTATCTGCTTTGACATCCCATAATTGAATGTTGTGTTGTCCCCGACTTGCAAGTATTTTTCCATCTGATGAAAATGCCATTGGTATAACATCTTCTATATCCGTCTTGAGAGTTACTTTGATTTTACTAGTGTTCATATCCCATAAGTGGATTGTGTCGTCCAGTCCTGGATTCGCTACTGTTTGTTTATTCGGTGAAAACACAACATGATAGGGTTGAAACGTGTATCCAGTAAGTTTTTTCTTGAGTTTTCCTGTGTTGATGTCGCACATCCAAATTGTATTATCGGCATTTGCACAGTACAAGGTTTTTCCATCAGCAGAGAAAATTGCTGGTGAGTACCATGTCAATCGTTCATATTCTTGCTGTGCAAATTTTGTGGTATGATATGTTTGCCCAGTGAAAACATTTTTGTATTCTCCTGTTTTTAAATCCCAAGAATGAATATTTGCGTCCCAATCCCTTGCGATCAGGGTATTCCTGTCCTGTGAAAATTCAAGCGAAAAGAGCTCTGCTTTATGTCCTATGAGGGAGGATTTGAGCTGCCTAGTATTGATGTCCCACAATCGGATCGTCAGATCACCGCTTGTACTGACTAATCTGTTATTGTCAGGAGAAAATTCAAATAACCGAACACCCTCTTTATGTCCCAGAAGCGTTGTTATATGTTGACCTGTTGTAGTATCCCACAACCAGACTGATGTCCCTTGGTCTGCATACCAACTGCTTGTAGACGCAAGGATTTTGGAATCAGGTGAGAATTTCAGGACACTCACCATTGATTCATGTCCTATGAGACTTGCGCGAAACTGCTGAGTTTTAGTATCCCACAAATGAATGTCATTATCATCTTCAATAGCAAGTAATTCGCCATCTGGAGAAAACGCTAATAGAGATACTGAAACAAAAGAAATTTTCTTATGTCTAACGCGGGCAATCTGTTTAGCTGTTTTAACGTCCCATAATCCGATCTCATTAGAATGTCCGATTGCGATTACATTCCCATCAGGAGAAATCGCTATGGCACTACCCACAACCTTTAGTGGAAGTTTCGCTCTATGTCTCCATGTTTTTACATCCCATAAGTGAATTGATCTATCACCACGCCAATGTGCCCCTGCACTGATAAGCGTTTCACCATCAGGTGTAAAGAATAATCTATTAACCCAACCGGTATGTTGTCCGGTAAGTGTTCCTTTGCCTGCCCCTGTTTCTGAATCCCATAACCGAATTTTACCATCATGTGTTCCCGTTGCAAGCGTTCTTCCGTCTGGTGAGAACGCTAACGATGAACAAGGGGGTTTATGTGGTGCCAATAGTGCGATTTCTTGATACGTATCCGAATCGTAAAGCCAAATTCCGATAGTAGTTGCAATAGCAAGCCGAGTCGTCTCTGGAGAAATTGCTATAGGTGCGGTTCTGGTTCCTTTACCGATGCGCGCAATGACTCCTTCAGGCAAACCCCAGCGTGTGTAGTCTAATTTTACATCTTCAGCTTGTACAAAACTGGTTGAGAGATTGATAAGAATTAACATTGGAATCAATGATTTCATCTTTTTCACTCTTTTCAATAATACGCAAGGCAAAGTGTGCCATCTTTGACACTTTTATTATTGAACAGGCCGTTAATGAAATAACATTTGAACTGGGATTTAAGAATTTCTCACATAACCTCAGATTATCATATATATAATCTTTTTTCAATACAATCTCTATTTCGCCAACCCACGCGATAAAGTATCTGCTAAGCATTTGGTGTTATCAAACCGTAGCACATTCATCCTTGATTGTGCTACGAAGCACGTCAACCCACGCGATGATGTTTCTGATCAGTATTAGGTCTTATCAATGTTGTGCAGAGAGTTGCATTGCAAGATGGTTGTTGTCCAAAGAAGCACAATCAAGATGAATGTGCTACGGCTATATCACGATGTTTGTTGCGCGGAGAAGTGTAATGATGGGTGAAGAGAGTTTTAACAGGTGGCGTTGATTTTTAGGCATGATTCACTACACAATCACCCTCAATCTAAACCGTAAATACGTGCCAGGTTATCGCCACGCATAAGAGAATTCCTTTATTGCTGTTCTGCAATTGTTTCATCTATGAGAATAGCACCATTTTGCGATACCTTTTCAAAGGTCACATTTCCTGATGTTAATGCGTCCTGATACGCAAGGTATGCAGACTTGGCATCAGCAGTAGTCGCATAACGTAAAACAAATACAATATACGAATTTCGCGAGTTTTTTAGACCGTATTTAGTGCGTGCTAATACACCGACTGAACCGTCTCCCATCAACGGCAGTCCGTTAGGCAGAGTCTTATTCACCTGCTCTAATACCCAATTAGACGTGAACAATCTGTCACTACCATCAATGTATTGAGGCAGTAGTTCGAGCATCGGAATTTTTTGCGGAGGATCTTGTATTTTCTTCGCTACAACTTTCGCTAATTCAACCATCCCTTCACGTATCCCTGGGGCAATTTCATAACCCTCCATCTGAATAAAATACTTGCCTTTCCAGAACCAAAGATTTTTTCCAGATACAATGGCTTTACATCCCACCCATTCAAATTTTGGTAATGGATAACTGTTTAGGCTATAAATTCCGTAAGCGTTTTCAGGTGTCCCCATATCAAAGATCTCAAGCAAAATTAGTGGGTTTGACCCAAATTTTGGACTCTGATATTCGGTTTCCGCTTGACTTTGGAATCCATATTTGCGATACATTTCAGGATAGATTTCTATAGGAACATAACGATCCAGATAGATGTTCTGGGGATTGTACGTTGAAGGTTGTCGAGAACGTATCCAGTCTGTCGTTTCATCATCTTTAGGCAACAGTTCTTCGGGGATGGCAGTGGTAATGATAGGGAGCGTTTCAAAAGACGAACCTAAATCAGGATTAGGTTGGATTTCGCTTCTGTTATCTTCAGTATCTATCTGTTCTTGCGTCTTTTGGTCTTGGGAAATATCAGATGAGGATTCTGACCGGATGTTCACAGAAACATTGGCTATTGCACCTTTTGCAATTTTCACAGAAGGTGCTTTCCAAACACCGAAAATATACGCATGCTCTTGGTAAACTGATGTATAATTACCTTTTTCTTGCTGGCATGAAGAAAGCATCACAATAGCAATACAACACAGCAGCACAGATTGGATGCGCATTATACAATTACCACTGTTCGGCAAGTTGATTGTAAAGGTCCTCAATGAGTTCCTCTACAATCAGATTCTTTGCTTGGTCTAATGTCTCTGGTGGTTCACCTCGATTATCCACGACATAAAAGTCGTGTATCTGTAGGTGATTATCTCTCCGTTCTATGAGATTGCGTCTGACATTGTCAAAAAATTCATACTCAACCTGCAAAATCATCCGCAACAATTCGACGTTACCACTCGGCCCAAAACCGTGTTCTTTTATGTCGTAGTCCTGTATCCGCATCGTTAACCGACAATCACTCCCATCGTTCCATTTGCGGTTAAATCGTTCAGTTAGTTTCTCGTGAATAATTTCATCAAATGGACGTTGCGAGATGTTATCATAGGCAAAATCGGGATCTATTATCTCAATGGGTGGTATGTTAATAGTTTCAATATGCTCAAGATAAGACGAAGTGGATACATAACCACATCCTGTCAACAAACAAAATGGAACTAAGAGACTAAAGCATATCAACAGTAAGAGGACAGAGTTCAGCGAACTATGATGTCTTTTATTCGATTCCATTAACTTGAGAGGAATTGCAAGATCGGTAAAAGAGAATGTTGTGCTATAACGCGCCCGTTTGGTATGCATTTATATCATCTCCATTTAGTAGAAACAACGGGATAGAAAACGGATTTTGAAGTCTACTCGGGTTAATCCTCGGGCGTTCAGGTTGCTGTTCTTTTCCATAACGTAACACACGTATAAATTCAACTATAGCCTTTTTGACTGATGGAATAGACAAGACAACAAAAGCGACGATAAGAAAGATGAGGATTAACGCAAGTAGATTCGTCATCCATTTCTGGGAAAGCAGATCTCCCTTCTCTGCTTGAATCTGTCTTCTGACACGGGAATTACGAGTTCTCATGAGGATCACCTACAATATCTACACAAGACCTCTCCTAAAACCTGCCTTTTGGCAGACGTGGCGATCTGCGATTTCGGTTGTCGCGTGAATTATTATCGCGTTGGTCGTATCGACTGTTGCGTCTATCTCTATCTCTATCACGATTATCACGATTATCACGATTATCACGACTATCACGACTATCACGACTATCACGACTATCACGTGAATCTCGATACGGACGGTTATCTCTATAATTACCTCGGCTCTGTTCACGGGGTTCACGAGGACCTTCGTCCCCTTCTGAACTTGGTGAGGTGTCAAGTTCGGCAAGTGGGACACCGTTAGCAGCAATAAGCGAAAGGTCTATCCTGCCTTGTTCGTCAATCGTGAGTATTTTTACGGTTACCTCATCCCCTACCTGCATGACATCTTCGGCTCTGCGGACATAACCGTCCCCCATCTGGGATATGTGTACAAGTCCATCTTTACCGGGAAGAATTTCAACGAAAGCTCCGAAGGACGCTGTTCGAACGACTTTTCCATTGTACTCTTTTCCAATTTCAGGCATGGCTGTAATTTCACGAATTTTCTCTTCAGCCCGTTTCACATCTTCAGCACTTATTGACGCAATTTCAACCATACCATCATCTTGAATGTTGATGGTCGTATTCGTTTCCTCTTGAATACCTTGAACAGTCTTGCCTCTTGGTCCAATAAGGTCTTTGATTTTTTCTGGTGCAATTTGGAGTGTATAGATACGGGGTGCATACGGTGATAATTCTGCGCGTGGTTCGCTAATCACAACGTTCATCTGCTCAATAACAGCCAAACGTGCTTCTTTTGCCTGATGAATTGCACGTCGCATGAGTTCAGGGGTAACCCCGTCTATTTTGATATCCATCTGAATCGCTGTTACACCTTCAGTTGTACCAGCGATCTTAAAGTCCATATCGCCGAGAAAATCCTCAGTACCCAGCATATCAGTCAAAATAACTTCCCGTTCCCCTTCTTTAATCAATCCGACACCAATCCCAGCAACAGGTTTCTTTATCGGAACACCTGCATCCATGAGTGCTAAACTGGCACTACAGACGGTTGCCATGGAAGAGGAAGCATTTGATTCCAGTATTTCTGAAACAATGCGAATTGTATAGTTGAAATCTTCTCTACTCGGAATAACCGGTTCAAGTGCTTTCTGTGCAAGTGCACCGTGTCCGATTTCTCTACGTCCGGGGCCCATCATGCGTCTGACTTCACCCGTGCTAAACGGAGGGAAGTTATAATGTAAGAAGAAACCTCTACGAATTTCGCCATCAAGCCCGCGTTGTACATCCTCATCACCTGTCGTGCCGAGTGTCGTAACACAGAGTGCTTGCGTCTGTCCGCGTGAGAAAAGTGCAGAACCGTGGGTTCTTGGCAGGAGCGCGACCTCACCTGAAATTGCGCGTATATCTGTAACACCGCGACCGTCAACCCGTTTCCCTTCAACAAGGATAGCACTACGCATCTCTTCTTTTTCTATATCACTCAGGATTGAACGTGCATCCTGTTCAGCAATCGGGTCATTTTCTTCAGGTCCATCTTCGTGGATTTCAGATAGAATGTCCACTTGAATCTGTTCAAGGTAATCTGCACGTAACTGCTTGTCTGCCATTCCAATTGATTCTTTAATCCGAGCGGTAGCAAGGTCTCTGATTCGTGTACTAAATGTATCCTCTATTGATTTTGTTTCGTAGGCACGTTTTTCCTGACTACAAACAGCGACGATACCTTCTTGAAGTTTAATAATCTCCTTAATTTCTTCATGTGCTGTGATAATAGTGTCAATTACTTCATCGTCCGGGATTTCATGTCCGCCACCTTCGACTGACATGACAGCTTTTGATGTGCCACTCACAAAAACTTCTATTTCAGAAGCGTGTAATTCCTCATAAGTTGGATTTATTATTAATTTACCATCTTTTTTTCCGACAGTCACTGCTGCAACCGGACCGTTGAACGGAATATCAGATACAGACAGTGCAGCAGAAGTGCCGATTAAAGCGGGAACATCTGCGGGATGTATACCATCTGATGACAAGACGGTGCATAAAACTTGTACTTCAGCATTAAATTCTTTCGGAAAAAGTGGACGAATACAGTGGTCAATAAGCCGTGCCACAAGTTGTTCCGATGTTCCGGGACGAGGTTCCCGTCTACCGTATACGGTCGGGATACGTCCGCCAGCGTAACCTCTCTCTCTATAATCTACTGTCAAAGGGAAAAAATCTAAATCATTTTCGCGATCATCTGCGACTACTGTCACTAAGACAACTGTTCCACCGTATTGTACCCAAACGGCTCCATCTGCCTGTTTAGCAACTTTCCCCATTTCAATCGAAAGTTTCTCACTTCCGAGTTGCATTTCAACTTTCACTCAATTTCCTCCTCATACACAAAATGCTTACGGTGGCATACTTAATTTGTCTGTGAACCGATTGTGTCGCGAATTCCGAGTTCATTAATGAGACGATAGTACCGAGGGACATCCTTCTTATAGAGATATCTTAATAAACGGCGCTGTTTTCCTACTAACCTAAAAAGTCCGTATCTTGAATGATGATCTTTTTTATGCGTTTGAAAATGTTGCGTCAATTCTTGAATACGAGCATTTAATACTGCCACTTGTGCCTCGGGTGAACCGGTGTCTTTCTCATGTATCCGGTGTTTCTCAATCAATTCGCGCTTCTTTGCTGCATCAATTGCCAATCTATTCACCTCCTTTATTCAATAATGTACTTTATCGTAAACATTATGCATATATCATGATAGAACGAAGCACGACGGATGTAGTCATGCCGTGCCTAAATCTCCGTAATTGTTAGATATTCATTTGCATATATATGGTAATTATATCATAAATAATCAAGAATTTCAAGAATATTTATCTGATCTGATTGAACTGTAGAAGGAACATTTCGCTTCCAATTGAACTGTAAACGGGAACTCCGATCCCAAATATCAAGACATTCAGTCGGGAATTGGAACTCAAATCAACAAATGGTTACCACGTTAGGTACACTACCCAATCTACTAAGTTATGCTTCATTTGTCCTTGAAATTGTTTTTCTTTTACTTTATAATTAGGCAAAATGATAACTGAACACTGCTATAAGAGTATCTTGCCCATGCAATACGTCCTCAAATACCTCTGTTTGTCCCTTGCTTTTCTACTTCCACTTACAACACATGCAGATTTCACTGGGGAAGTTTTTTTTACAAAATTAGTTACAAAACAGGAGGAAAGGAAGATTTTCAGTGAAATTTGGACCACAGATATTGAAAACGCAAAATCCGCACATCTGTTGTATAGAGATGAGTATGAAATTCATGACTACGCCATACAAAAAAATGGTCCACTCTTAGTCATTTCTGCAGGTCCACTTACATCTGACATTTTTCTGCTTAATAGATTTCAATTAGGAGCAGGTGTTAGCAACCTAACAAAGGCAAAATTTGGTGCGACTGCGGGGGTTGACATCTCACCTAATGGGGATGTGTTATTCTCTAACTCTATTGTTCTTTTTCATGAAATACCCCCAATTGAAGGACTCTATCTCATTCCAAATGAAGAATTGAGGAAAGCGAATCCAAACGTCACTTTATTAAAACAAGGATCTATAGGATATATCCAATGGTCACCAGATGGTCACCGGTTCATCTATCGAACTGACAAAGGTCTTTTTCTTTACAATCGCTTCACTAGAGAAGATTCACTGATTACTAAAGACAGGTTGTATCCAGCTTTTTCACCTGATGGTAAAAAACTTGCTTTTATTTACCAACCTATTCTTGAACCTGGTGTTAAGATTGACGTTATTTCACTTGAGACACTACACCCTCAGATATTCCCGAAAGACCATGAAGATCACTTAAGATTAAGCGGTCTTAAATGGCCTAAGGAGAAGTATTTCGTTTACAGCGTATACGATAAACAGATTAAGAAAACACAACATTTCGTAATCCGAATTGATGGTGGACCACCTGTGCAAATATTGAAGGATGTGGAAGATATGTTTGAAAATGGGATAAGAAGTTTTGTCTTAGGAAATACAACGTTCGCTGTTGAACCCATGAATCGACTTACTACACTCTGGGGAAAACTGAAGCAGTAAAACATAGGTTAAGTACGGAGTGTGATGTATTTCATAGCAACCTTCGGTGGAATCTGAACAGTCTCCTTCCACTCCTTCACTCATTCCAAACCAGAACAACACCCGTATACACATCTGGTTCATTTAGCAATCCATCATAAGCCTGCTTGATTTTATCAGGTTTCAAACGATGCGAAATTAATGGTTCAACATGCAACTGCTCACATTCAATCCAGTCAAATATAGTCTGTTGCTTGCTGAATTGCGATGTGTCGATGCCTGTGTCAGAATACATAGGGACACACCATTCCAACGCACCACGAATGGTGATCCAGCGCAGATGTACATCAGAGAGAAGTTCTGTTAGATCACCCGTAACAGAAACACGCGGGGAGCCGAGGATAACCAGTTGACCGTAATTTGCCGTTGCACGTAGTGCTTGCTTCACGACACTGCTATGTCCGACAGCATCAACAGTAATATTACCCATCTGCCCCTTGGTAATCTCTCTAATCTGCGCTTGTACATCATCTGCATCACCACCGATGGTCTCTTTTATACCGCACCTTTCCGCCAATTTTCGTCTTTCTTCTACTGGATCAACGCCAATAACACGACATCCATGGATACGAAACATCTGTGATGCCAGATTACCAACAAGTCCTAATCCGAACACAATGACGTTCGGATGTGTGCCGATCTCCGTTACAATGATAGAGGTCATCGCTACACCTGCCATCCGGGAGGCAGCAACAACACCGTGGTCTATTGTATCTCTAACAGGTACAATCAGTCTATCATGTGTGTACCGAATGGTGGATGCGTGTCTTCCATAAGTAAAGACGCGGGTCCCAGGAGACACACGCGTAACGTTCACCCCTACATCACGAACAATTCCGACGTTTGCATAACCGGAACGCCACGGATAAGCACACCACGTCCCTTGATGGAAAACTTTCGGTTCTCTACCCGTATAGTTTGCCAATTCTGTCCCGCTGCTAATGAACGTATATTCCGTATCAATTATAACTTCATTTGGAGAGAGAATTGATGTATCCATCATTGCGGTTTGTAGTTCTACTCGGTTTTGACCTGTTACGACTACTTCTCTAATTTCCATGTATTATTCCTTTTATACTTCTTATACTTCATCCATCATAACGTAGATTCTTGCCATTGTCAGGTCCACCTTGATTCCAAACCCATACATTTCGGAAGAATGCTTGCTTCTCTGGTGGCAATCCTTCAATAATATGTCTTGGCACGGTTGGTTTATGGAATTGACATCCAACAAAATTATAGCAATTGAAAACTGCTATTCGTGGACGGTCAGGATTTTTCCATGTATCCCCAGAATGACAGAGATTTTCTGTGAATATAATCGCTGAACCTGGAGGACAACTATAACTTTCAAATAGAGGAGAATCCGTTGTCCGATGGGATTCTGGAATTTGGAAGTTGGCTTTATGGCTCCCTGGTAGAAACAATGTTCCACCTTCACCTGCTTGGACTTCGTTCAGTTCAAACACAACTCGTGTCAAGGCAGAATATATCTTACCATTTGTACACTGGTAACTAAAGTTGGGGTTTACATTTCGGACACCGCCGTGGGGTGGAGGTCCACCATTTCCTTTAGAACGATAGGTGAACCAACTGGATTCCATCCGAATTTCACCCAGAACTTCTGTGAGAATATCAATTATAGTGGGATGGTCAATCAACAGAGAGGCAGCACCACCAGGAAATTGTCTCTCATGTTGCGGTAACGCCTCCACGTTGGTACGAATGGTTTCAATTTGTGCCTTAATATTATCTATTTCTGAACTTGATAACACTTCTGGGATCAATAGATATCCCTTAAGGTCAAAGACAAATTTCTGTTCTTCCGTCATTGGAAACTATCCCTTATACTATGCTCAGATTTTGTCAGGATTCTATCAAGATTCTTTCATATAGTAAAGTTTAAAATTCGAGGGTATTAACTAAATAACGATACTC
>VXOP01000383.1:0-1732 GCA_009839975.1 Candidatus Poribacteria bacterium | reverse complement strand
ATACTCTGTTGCCTTTCTCCGATATTTAAGATGTCAAAGACATTTGCATTTACTCTGCATTTCGCAAATAAGGCAATCGTCAAATCTACCATCTCAACGCTTTTTGAGACAATAATGGACTTGCGTTTGAAGCGTCCAAACCAGTGTCTCATCAAGCAGTTGTTACGTTCTATCCGATGTGTTTCTGATTTCGTTTGAACATGTTTTGACGCAGGTAATAAGGTTTCATAAACGTGCCATTTGTCGGTAAAATATACTTTTACATCTAAGGTATCAAGGCGTGTTGTGAGTTTCTTAAGTGTTTCCTCGTTGCGTCCACCGCATTCCCAATCTATGAGGTGTCCTGTCGTTCTGTCAAGCACTTTCCATATCCAAAGTTTGTTTTTCTTCTTCCCGATATAGTGCCACATTTCATCAAGTTCTAAGACAACAGAAGTTCCTGGAGTAAGCGTAGGCTTGGGTGCTTTCTTTTTCGCAAAGGCGCGTATCCAGTTCAGCCCAGTCGTCACAGAAACATCAAAAAGTTTTGAAATAGCATGCATTGAGATGCCATGACAATACAATAGCACAGACAACCTTTTATGGGCAGACGGGTGTCCTCTTGGTGTTGTGCGCGTCCATTGATACCTACACGCTTTACATTTATAACGTTGCGTTTCGTTGACGAACCCGTTTTTTACAAAGTGCTTGTTTTGACATCTTGGGCATTTTTTCATGAAATCCTCCGAGTAAAGAGATTTGTTATTATGGAGGATACAGCGTAACAACACCTAGAGTGAATAAAGAAATCGTCGAAATCATAATTTTTATTGACAACATTAGACATTATAATGAATTAATCTAATGTGTGTGATAACACCAAGGTCTGAAATTTATGCGAAAGTTGTGTAAACCACAACAAGTTTCCATGACTAAGTCGCTGAAACCTTTCTTATAGTTTCGCAACTTATCTTTGACAATTCGGTTTCTCTTGATACCATTCATCACATGTTCGACTTGTATGCGTATAGATGAAATCTTACGATTTTCTTCTTTTTCTTCAGCAGTAAGTTCCTTGACATAACTATTGACTTACATGCTTGTTAGGTTGTTTTCAGTACCGCTTTCCCTAAGTTGCCAGTTTTTACCACCATCCTCTGTTCGAGTGATAAAACCGACATCAGCAACTGCAATGCCGTAGTTTTCATCACTGAAATGTAGACTATTAATAGTATCACGCACGTGTCCATTGATTAAGGGTATGCGACTGTCCTGTCTGTCCCATTTTGCACCGCTGGTCGTTGTATGAAAGATTGAACCATCACTTCCTGCTATCCATCCCTCATTGTCACTGATGAAGAAGACATGTTTGTTATCATTTATCATTCTATCGCGTTCACCTTCAAAGCGATTGCTCTGTTCCTGCCAAGATTCACCCCCGTTTTCGTATGGAAGATTCTATCATAGGTCCCAACTGCCCATCCTTTCTCACCATCAACGAACCAGACACCGTTGAGGGGAAATTCGCTTACACCAGTATACCGATTCCACTGTTTACCACCGTTTTTTGTGTAAAGAACATCCGCATCTTCACCTACAATCCATCCTTCTTGACTGTTTTTGAAGAAAACGTCGCGAAGCATTGCCACACTACCGCTATCTTGTATCGTCCAATGTCTACCGCTGTCGTCTGTAGTCGCGATTGTACCTTCATCCCCGACAACCCAACCGTATTTTTCGTTTGCAAAGTAGA
>VXOP01000323.1 GCA_009839975.1 Candidatus Poribacteria bacterium | reverse complement strand
ACAAGAGAGAAATGTTCCCTTTATTATACCATTTCTAATTGATAATGTCTCTTTATTTGTATAAACTCTTAGTTTGT
The DNA here is from genome assembly GCA_009839975.1 of Candidatus Poribacteria bacterium. Lineage (GTDB taxonomy): Bacteria > Poribacteria > WGA-4E > WGA-4E > WGA-3G > MSPOR6. Next base: position 21,224 of record VXOP01000323.1, on the reverse strand, counting down.
GCTATTTTCCGTTTGGTTACAAAGAAGCACAATCAAGGATGAATGTGCTACAAAGAGGCACAATCTAACAGATTATGCTACTATGCGGTAACTTAGGTATATATAGTATAAGAAATTGACGAGGTGGAATAATTGTGATAAAATTTCACGTATGAAGATAATCGTTGCCCCTGATTCATTCAAAGGAAGCGTCACGGCACTGGAAGCAGCAAAGTCAATTGAAAAAGGACTTCGACGTGTACTTCCAGATGCAATCATAGATAAAATCCCAATGGCTGATGGAGGTGAAGGTACTGTTCAATCCCTTGTTGATGCTACTGGCGGACAATTCCGAACAGAACGTGTTCTTGATCCCCTCGGCAACGAGGTTGAAGCACACTACGGTTTACTGTCGGATGGTGTCAGTTCATATAACTGTGCTGTCATTGAGATGGCATCTGCTTCCGGTCTAACACTCGTTCCAACCGAAAAACGTAACCCTCTACATACAACAACTTACGGTACAGGACAACTTATACGTTCTGCGTTGGATGTGGGGGGTAGAAAGTTAATCATTGGGATCGGTGGAAGTGCGACAAACGATGCTGGTGCTGGTATGGCCGAAGCACTCGGTGTAAGATTCCTAAAAGCAGATGGAAACCTTATAGAACGCGGCGGTGGCGGACTAGCGGAATTAGCATCTATAGATATTGAGGGTATACATCCAGCGATATCTGAAACCGATACAATCGTTGCATGTGATGTCAACAATCCTTTGACAGGTCCTGATGGCGCATCTTACGTCTATGGACCGCAGAAGGGTGCAACACCGGAGATGGTGAAAACACTTGATGACAATCTGTCCCACTTTGATGACATCCTAACACAAACGCTTGGTCAATCTTATGATAACATTCCTGGAGCAGGGGCTGCGGGTGGTCTGGGTGCTGGTCTGATGGCGTTCCTCAATGCCAAATTAAGACTGGGTGTTGATATTATGATTGATGCTGTTAATCTAAGGGAACGCATGAAAGATGCATCACTGGTGATTACAGGAGAGGGACAGATAGATTTTCAGACGGCGTTTGGGAAGACTCCTGTTGGCGTTGCTAAGGTCGCAAAAGAAGCCAATATTCCTGTTATAGCCATTGCGGGAGGTATCGGTGAGGGTGCCGAGGCTGTTTATGCAAAAGGTATTGATAGCATGTTAGGTATCGTCCACGCACCGATGTCTCTTGAAGATGCAGTTGAAGATGCACTGCCATTAATTGCAGATACTGCTGAGCAAGCTGCGAGATTAGTTATGATTGGAAAACATCTTCATCTGAGATAGTGTGGGTTGGATTACACTTATGGTGAAATCAATAATTACTTACACACAATTGTAGCGCAAACTTTTAGTTTGCGTACACTACTGCACAAACTAAAAGTTTGTGCTACAGCACAGTCCAGTCTGTCTGTTTAGGTCTCACGTAGCAAAAGTGTGCATATATTCTTGTATTTCGCTATAAAACGTAACCCAACCTACAAGAAGGTTTAATTGTGTGTTTACAACAGCACTGGGACATCCTTCATGAAATCATCAGTCTCGTTCTGCCATCTCTTGAGTTCATCGGCTAACGACTGAATTCGTTCAGCATGTTCAGGCTGTTCGGCAAGGTTATTCATTTCCCATGGGTCAGCTTCTAAGTCGAACAGTTGGATATAGTCAGTTCCTTTACCTGTTTCTTTAGAAACATAGTGTCGGATGAGTTTCCATTTTCCGTTGCTAACAGTGCGATGAATGTCTTTGTAAGCAGCGAAAACTGAATCGCGAACTTTGTCGACACAACCTTCCATCAACGGAACTAAACTGATGCCTTCAACTGTATCTGGACAGTCAACGTTTGTCAGGTCACATACTGTTGGGAACAGGTCGTATAGATAGGTCAAAGCATCTACGGTGTGCCCTTCAGGAACGCCCGGTCCAGCGAATATTGATGGTACACGTATACTGTGATCGTAGACGTTCTGCTTGCCAAACAACCCGTGTTGTCCCACAGCGAGTCCATGGTCAGCAGTATAGATGACGATGGTGTTATCAAGATGTCCTTGATCTTCCAGTGTCTGTATCACACGTCCCATTTCAGAATCTTGATGGGAAATCATACCGTAGTAATCCGCGATGTGTTGCTGTACGATTTCTGGAGTGCGTGGGAACGGTGCCAATACTTCATCACGAATCCGCATTTCTCCGTTGTCGAACGGATGTTCAGGAAGAAAGTTCTCGGGTAGAGGTATATCCTCTGGTGGATACATTGTCGCATATTCTCCTGGTGGTGTTCTCGGATCGTGCGGTGAGGTGAAGGAGAGATACGCGAAGAATGGTTCGGTGCGGTCATAATTTTCTATGAATTCGACTACCGGATCTGTAAACAGTGTCGTAGAGAATTTATCTCCAACGTATCTGTCATCAGCTGGGTATTTACCCGTTGGGTCAAAATCGAAGACATTGACTTTATATTGGTTACTCATACCACCGAAGAAGATTTTTGCACCACCATCAAAGCTGTTTGTAAACGTCTTTCTGTCATTGTGCCACTTGCCAGCAAAGAATGTGTTATACCCTGACTCACGCATGGTTTGTGGCCAAACAGCTAAATCAGGGTTAAGCTGGTTACCACCGCTTCGGAATAGGTTTGCACTTGTAAGAACAGCAGCACGACTTGGTACACAGACTGCTCCGACAAGGGACCCCATAATATGTGTCTGTCGGAACGTTGTGCCGCGTTCCATCAGTGAATCCATTGTTGGTGTTTTGACAGTTGGATCGCCCATCCCACCGATGGCGTCCCACCTGTGGTCATCAGCGATAATAAATAGAACATTAGGTTGTGATGACATAATTCCTCCTAATTATTTTGGTTGAACATTTCTTTTTTAAAACATGTAAAGGAGTTACACATGAAAATAGCAACTATTGAACAATTCTATCCACGTCGCCGAATGCGACTTGTCAAAATCACTACTGACACCGGCATCGTTGGTTGGGGTGAAACAACACTTGAGGGTAAACCTAAAAGCACATGGGCAGCAGTAGAAGAACTTGCTGACTATTTTATTGGCAAAGATCCGTTACGTATTGAACACCACTGGCAACATGTATACCGTTCCGCTTTCTTTCGTGGTGGAAATATCTTGATGTCCGCATTATCCGGGATTGATCAAGCGTTATGGGACATTGCTGGCAAATTTTACAATGTGCCGACTTATCAACTTTTAGGCGGTGCTGTGCGTGACCGAATCCGCGTTTATGCACATTGGGGTATCGGTAGCCTAACTGACGAAGGCAAAACCGCCGCAACAGAACGACTTGATTATTTACAGCAGAAAGGTGGATACACAGCCTTCAAGAGTGGTCCCGGTGGTAAATGGCGTGGTCATGAACCTCCTGCGATTATAGACGCATTTGTTGAACGTGCCTATCTCATGCGCGAATGGGTTGGTCCTGATGTTGAACTTGCCTTTGATTTTCACGGTAAGATGCCCCCTGCCCTCGCCATTGAGATTTGTCATGAACTGAAAGGCATGCGTCCAATGTTTGTTGAAGAACCTGTTCCACAAGAGAACGTTGACGCTCTGAAATTAGTGTCCGACCACGTTCCGTTTCCAATCGCTACTGGCGAACGTCTGTTGACTCGTTGGGGTTTTCGCGAAGTTTTTGAGAAACAGGCGGTTGCGTATCTACAACCTGATACCTCCCACGCTGGCGGTATTACAGAGCTCAAGAAAATTGCCAACATGGCGGAGGTTTACTATATGCATATCGCTCCACATTGTGCGATTGGACCTGTTGCTTTTTCTGCCTCCCTTCATGTTGATGCTGTAGTGCCAAATTTCCTTATCCAAGAGCAGATTGATGACGGTTTAGGTGCTGGTTTATTTATAGATGATTGGCAAGTTACAGATGGCCACATTGAATTACCAACTAAACCTGGACTCGGTTTTGAGATTAATGAGAATGAAGCGGAACAGACGCTTGATACCTACCCTGAAGAACTTGGCGGTGAGTATTATTATGACACCGACGGTAGTGTTGCGGATTGGTAAACACACATTCTAAACAACAGGTTTTCGATTTGAAACGTAAGGCGGTTCAAGCATCAACTTCTGATCTTCTTCTTTCATCAACTCACGGAGTGCATCGTCATATCTTCCGCGTCCCCATGATGCATGTCCCGGGGAATACTTGAATAGAATCGATCTGCGTTGATGTGTTGTTGTCCAAGGTAGAGTGCCGTGCGTCAGTGCTTCTGTGAAGATGACAACATCACCCGCTTGCTGATGGACTGGTGCCATACAGGTTTTGTTTTCTACTACGGGACGGAACTGTGGTGGACAGGGATAATTACTCTTATGGCTACCCGGAATACAACAGAACCCACCATGTCCTGGAAGCATGTCTGTCAATGCCCAAGAGACAACGGTCAAACCGTTATACATCCGATCATTACGAAAGACATAGTATTGTGATGGATCGTAAGGTGTACCACCACCGTGAAGTGTACCGCCTGGATTCCCATCTATCATCAAGATTCCGTAGACATGATCAAGTCGGAATTTTGGTCCGACAATTTCTGCTAAACACGGCATGATGCGGGGGTGATTAAGCAATCTGCGAAAAGCATCGTTTTCCCAGCTTAGGAACCCACCGAAACGTTGTGAATGGATGTTATCGTCAACAGGATCAGGATAGTTTTGTGCATCTATCAACGCATTCAATTCAGCAAGTTCATCTTTTTGTAAAACACCTTCAATATTGACATATCCCCACAGGTCAAACAGATATTTCTCTTCAGCATTCATACAGACATCTCCCCAGTATGTGCTATTTCACTTATTGATGTGGTGAGCGCGAGGTCGGTTCTAAACGCGTAACGACGATCTTGGATCGGTCAATAAGTTCGCCGACACGGGCAGAGATTTCGTTTACCCATCGGTCATCTTCATAGACAGCAGCGTAGAGCCGTTCCCGCTGTTCTTCACTTTCAAACCGGCGGATCCAGACGTATAGATCGTCCTCTTCTTCACCGATGAAACTACCGATAACAACCATTCCCTTAGAAATCTGGAACGGAATAACGGTTTCTTCCATGTATTTCACCCAGTTTTCATGTTGTCCGGGTTGTGTTCTATATTGCCGTAGTTCAAAAAATGCCATATAAATCTCCTTTGTTTAATTTAGCTTAAAGCCGATCATAACCATATCCATTCCCGGTAATCTCATAGAGTGCAGAAGCGGCTTGGAAATGGATGTCCGCGTCTGAGTCTTTTAAGAGCGTTTCCAGCAACTGTATAGGACTCTGACTCTTTGCGTCTCCTAACGCTTGTATAATATTAAGTCGAAATGCGCGTTCTGTTTGGTCAGCGTGCAACTCTGTGAGTTTAGCAACAAGTGCGGTTACAGCTTTTTCATTTCCGATTTTTCCGAGTGAACGGGATGCATCTCTCCGAATTTCAATGTGATTCTCATCGTTGTTCATTATTTGGATAAGATCATCGGTTGTAGAAGGATCCGATAGTTCACCTAAAGCCTGCGTTGCCAATCTCCGAACGTCTTTATTCCCTTCGTTTTCTCCATTTGCCACGAGGACGAGGTCAGGTATTAATGCAATCGTTCCAATTTCTCCAATTTTGCGTGCGGTATCTTTGCGAGTGTCTACATTTGAATCGGCAAGTGATACCCTGAGTTCATTAACATCAAGAGAACGTGTCCGTCCCAGTATTATTGATGCAGCGTTTCTAATTGGTGCCCCTTCCCATGTGTCATCAACCCGTTCCTGCATTTTTTCTGCGATGCCAGGTTCTACATTTAACGGCGGTAGGTTATGTTTTTTTGCAGCATTGACAATGATTCGCCAACTCCAGTTGCGTTTCTGATCATTCAACGCTAAATTACGTCTGTTGCCAGCATCTTCCAATGCGATGATATATTCAGTATCGTCAATGAGACGATGAGAGAGTGCGTTTATTGCTGCTTCTCCTCCGATTTGACCGAGTGCTATCGCAGCTTTCATACGTGATGATGCATTTGCTAAGGCAGCAGTGCTTGCATCTAAAGGAATCCTTTTGTCTTCTAAGATTGAAATTAACAACGGGACAGCAGTTGTGCTTTCAAGTCTGCCAAGGGCAAGTATAGCGTTGTTTCTGATGTTGCCGATTCTATTGTCAAGCGCGCGTATGAGTAGGTCTTCAGAACTCTTATCGCCAATATTACCCAATGCCGTAACTGCTGTGGCGCGGATTGTATCTGTTTCTAACTGGTTTTCGACCATTTCACTTAGTTTGGTAACTGATTTAGCATCCTTTATACTGCTCAGTGCAGCAATGGCTTGTAGACGGATAGCACTGTTTTCATCGTTAAGTGCCTGTCGGAGTGCGGGTGCTGCGCGTTCATCGCGAAGTGCGTTTAGAGAAGCCACTGCAGCAGCACGGATAGATACCATTTCCTCTTTGTTCTGAAGAATCCCTATTAGCGTGTCTACCGTCTTTCTATCTTTGAAGCCACCGAGTCGAGTAACGATCTCTTTGCGTATAACATAACTCTGACTTTCCAACTCAGCAAGCATTGTATCTAACGCTGAACTGCTGTGAATGACACCAAGCATATATATCATTGCCCAGCGAGTCCATTCGTCGTCTGCAGTTTTCAGTGAGTCAAGCAGGAATCCTGTTGTTGTTTCATTCCCGTTTGTCAATAATGCGCCGATTATCTCATTTTGTACGGCTTGAACTTCATGACCGTCATCGAAACTGCCTCGTCCTTTTCTGACGATGTCAACAAGACCTTTATCAACCACTGTAGGATTAATTTCTCTGAGAGCTTTTGCTGCCTCAAGTCGTGCGGTTTCATACTTATCTGTTCTGATAATATTGAGTAAAGGTTCAGCACTTTTGACCGATTTGATTGTACCTAAGGCGATTGCTGCTTCTTGCCTGACTACACCTTGTTTGTCCTTTTTCAGTGCAGTAATGAGAGCTTCAATTGCAACATCACCTCCTACCCTACCGAGTGCCCATGCGGCACTGCGTCGCACAGTGGCTCGCTGGTCATCTGCTAAAGCATTCACTAACGGTTCAACAACAGCTTCACCCTTGAAAATTCCGAGTGCTCGTGCGACTTCGCTACGGACGAGGCTCGGAATTGGCTTAAGTTCACCCCAAACACGGTATTTCTGCTGTGGATAATCTGCTGTCCATTCAATATTCAAGGAATCAAGTTGTGCTCTCAGTGCATCAAGTGTTTTGTATTCACGTTTCATGCGTCGTTGGAAGTCGGAGATTTCGTCATATTGCATGGATAGAACCCAGGAAAGTGCTGGGACTGTTTCCGTATCCTTGATGCGGCTGAGGACTTTCACAGCGTTTGATCTGATGACAGCACTTGTTTCATCACTGAGCATAAGCAATAGCATCGGTTGGGTGGCATTTGATGGTTTCAACTGCCATAGCGCGTTGATTGCAGCGATTCGGACAGTTTCGCGTCGGAGTTTATCCACAGATATTGCGATTAATTTGCGAGTTGTTTCATCAGAGGACACATTTATTTTCCCGAGTGCTTCGGCTGCTTGTGTGACAGTGGTGTCATCCAGCTGGAGCGCATCTGTCAATACGGAAACTGCAGCATTTTCCGGACCGCGTGTCCTCATATTACCGAGTGCCATTGCTGCAATTGCTTTCACCTCTTTGTTTGTCGTTCCGGTTAGCATGTCAATAAACGGTTGAATTGCGCGTCTATCACCGATACTATTGAGTGCCTTTGCCGATTCAAGTTGCACGAGATATTCACCCGTTTGGAGTGCCTCTATCAGTGCTGGTACTGCAGTGCCTCTCATTGAGATGAGTGCAGCAAGTGCAGCTCCTTTCATATCCTCGCTGCCCAATAGTTGTATTAGGGGAATGACCGCTTCTTCCGCTCTAATTCTCCCCAACGTATCAATGGCTGCAGCTTGTGCTCTTAAACGATACTTTTTCATCCACGTGTCATCAATATACGCAGTTGCGATGTACTGGTATTGCTCAGACAGCAATAACATCTGGCTATCACCTACATCTGGAATGATGTTCCTCGCGCTGGTTTCAATGACTGTTAAAAGTGATGGTATGGCAGGTTCTCCGATTCTTTCAAGCGCAACGATAGCGGCTTCTTTCACATAACCGTTGGAGTCTGCTAAGAGCTTGATGAGTGCGTCAACAGCATCTTCGGATTGTAGTCTGCCAAGTAATTTTGCCGCATGCATTCGGACTTGCGCGTTGTTGTTTCTCGCTGCAAGTTGGAGGGTTGATACGATTTCGGCATTCGGTTTGAATGTAGGTTGGCAGAGCGCGCCAATAGCAACAATTACGCTATATGCCACTTCAGGTGCTTCATCCGTTTTAGTTAGGATTGATCTATATGTTGGTATAAGATTGGCGTTTTTCAGTTTACCTAATTCTTGGATTGCCGCACTGCGAATATGTGGGTCTCGGTTCTGTGTGGACTTAATTAGAAGCAGTGTGAAGTCAGATTCAATCTCCTCAGGTGTATTGCGGAGTTTCTGCAACAGATCATCAACGACTGTGTGAACTGCAGGTTGGTAGCATTTCCGTGCTTCTAATAATGCAGTAACGATAACTGCGTCTGACTCACTCGCTAAGTTCGTTAACAGGGATGGTTGTTTTTCAGATGCTATAGCAAGTGTAGTCGCGATGAGACCTGAAATTGAATTCCGTGAACGTCTAAGCCGTTCCTGTCGGTTCAGATCGTCAGAATCGGGGTCATCAAGGAGTTGGATTGAATGTATTTCGGTGTTCAATGTTTCAAGATGACTTAAGATTTGTGCAATGGCTTGGTGCCAATTGTCAGTATCTGTATTTTCCCGTAACTGAAGCAATCGATTGAGATAACGTGCTTCCTGATTATCCGCGTCATTAGAAAGGGTACTTTGTACAGACGATATAGCTGCAGCGTAATCACCTTGAACAATTGCTTTCCTGGCAGATAGAATACCTTTGTCTTCTTTCTCACCACAGCCGATGAGAAATGTGAAACAGAGAACGAGATAGATACAAACGATAAAATACTGTTTCATAAAATATTATCTCTACAATCTCACGTAGGATTGCGGGTGTCAGATATACGGGACTTTTGCTGACATCCGTTATAGATTAACTATTATTCAACTCTACCCTTACTTTTTCGATGCCTTGGAAACTTTTTATATCAAGGGTAACATTTGATATGTCTTGTTTATCCTGAAGAAACGTCTCAAACGTTTTAATATCATTAACTTCTTGCCCATTAATAGCCATGATAAGCGCATTACGTGGAATATTCGCATTGGATCCGGGAGAGTCTTTCTTAACTTTTTCAACGAGTATGCCCCGGTCTTCCTCACTTAGGTAGATATATCTTTGAAAAATTCCATTTTCTAATTTTTGCACGGCTAATCCAAGCGTTTTCCATGAAACAGACTCGGTTTTCACAGAACGTCCCACTAATTCAGGCGGCATCTCATCAACAGTTACATTGAGCATAATTTCCTGTTCTTGTCTTAGTACCTTAACAGGATATTGCTTGCCGATTTCACATTCTGCAACCATCAATCTGAAGTCATAATATCTTGCTACCTTTTCCTCATCGAATTCAACAATGATGTCGTTAGGTTTTAAACCGCATCGGGATGCGGACGTATCTTGTTCTACTTTTGTAATTTTGATACCTTGTGATACACTTTGCATATCCGCATCAATGTACCCACGGACAACTCTCCCATGTGCAATCAGCTGACGTCCAATTGTTTTCGCAAGATCACTATTTATTGCTAAGGTTGAACCCTCACCTGGGTTTAAGGAAGCGATACCGATAACTTCCCCATGAATATTCAGTAAAGGACCTCCGCTACTACCGGGGTTAATCCAAGCATCTGTCTGAATGTAATTATTATGATATTGAAAAAGTTCTGTTTTTTTCGGATGAAAACAGCGGTCTTTACCACCGACAATACCAGCTGTTACAGTATGTCTATAACCTATCGGATCACCTATAGTAATAGCAAATTGTCCAACCCGAACCTTCTTGGAGTCTGCTATAGAGAGAAATGGGAACTTTTTATCTCTTTGAATTTTTATTACGGCTATGTCAGTGTTCGGATCGCTTCCAACAACTTTTGCGTCAAACATGCTGCCATCAAATAATCTCACTGTGATACTTTTTGCCGCCCTCACGACGTGTTCATTTGTTAGAATGTGGCCGTCTTTTCGAAAAATAAAACCGGACCCTGTAGTATTCTTTTTTTCTTCATCTTTTTTTATCGTAAGGCTAACAACAGCAGGTTTACTCCGCTCTACAATCTTAGTAATAGCGTTCTCAAAAGAGCTTAATATACCAAAATCCGTGAAATAACGGAGAAACCTTTTGATTTTCATAAGATTGGGTCTATTCCCCCGCAATTACCAATTTCGTAAAGTCAGCTATGGCGTATATATGTCGTGCTATGCGGTTGAGTAATGCTAATCTATTTGCACGGACTTCAGGTTCCTCTACCATCACGAGAATATCATCAAAGAATTGGTTAATTGCTGGCTGCAAGTTTGCCAATTGGTCTAAAAGTGCTGAATATGCCCGTTCTTGAATACACTTCTCAATTTCAGGTTCTGCATCTGTGATGCAATTGTAAAGTTCTTTTTCAGCATCATCTGTTAGCAGTGCAATATTTACATTTTCAGGGGTTACATTCTCTGGCGCATCATCAGGTAATATACGCAGCACACGATTGAGTGCATTATATATCTCTTCAAAATTGCATGTCAAGCGAAAATCGGCGAGTACTCTTGCCCGTTCCAGTATATCCACTATGTCAATATCACCGATTGCTAAGACTGCATCGGCAGTGTCTGGTGCATATTCTTGTATTAGCAGAATACCGCGAAGTCGTTCCTTGATGAAAGTCAGAACACTCTGTTTTGTATCTTCCACAAGACCTATTTCATACAAAGAGATAGCCTTTTCAATCACTGTATTTAATGACAAAGGTAACTCTGTTTCTTGAAGTATACGGATTGTACCGAGTGCATGTCGTCGTAGTGAGTATGGGTCTTGTGAACCTGTGGGACGTTCCTCTATGCCGAAGTATCCAACGATTGTGTCAATTTTGTCAGCAATAGCCAGAATTGATCCGATCTCAGTTGCTGGTAAGGGTGTCTCAGCTCCAAGTGGCTGGTAATGTTCAGCAATTGCTGCTGCAACAGGGTCGGGTTCACCAGAGTTTTTGGCATAGTAGCTGCCAGTAATACCTTGCAATGATGGGAACTCAATGACCATCTGAGTCGTCAAATCTGCCTTGCATAGCCATGCTGCACGTTTGACATGTTGTGCGTCTGTTTCAGTCAACTTCATCTCTAAACCGATAAACTTAACCAATGCCTTTAGACGATTTGCTTTGTCCAGTAATGAACCGAGTTTAGCATGAAAGACGACTGCCCCTAAACGTTCAACTTTATCAGCCAGTTTGGTTTTCTGATCTTCTCTATAGAAGAACTCCGCATCATTGAGTCGGGCATGTAGGACCCGTTCGTTACCGTGTCGGACACCGTCAATATTACCATCTGTGCCGTTAGAAATGGTGATGAACTTAGGTGCGAGTTCTGTCTCGCTTTTCCACACAGGAAAGTAGCGTTGATGTTTTTTCATTGCAGTAATCAGGACTTCAGATGGTATTTGCAGATGTGACTCACTGAAATTTCCGACAATCGGTTGCGGGTTCTCTACCAGATAGTTTACAGTGTTCAACAACTCTTCATCTAATTTTGGAAGGTATCCTTCATTTTCTAAAATGGATCGGACATGTTTTTCAATTGTATTTCTCCGTTCCGTTGGACATACTATTACACCCGCATTTTGCAGTTTCTGGATATAGTCTTCCAGATTCGCAGACAACAACGTAATGGGATCGGGATGCAATGAACGGTGTCCATAAGTTATCCGTCCGGCATTCACTTTTGCATAAGAACAACTGACAATTTCCGTGCTAAGTACTGCGACGATCCATCGAATAGGTCGTGCGAAACGTGTCCGAGATTGTGCTTCTGTCTTATCTGTTTCCCATCGCATTGTTTTCGGGAATCGGAGTGCTTCAATCCACTCAGGTATAAGTATTTTCAAGATCTCTAAAGTCGGGATACCTTCATCACGTTTGGATATAGCTACATATTCCCCGCGTTCTGTTTCAACGATACGTAGGTCAGAGATTTCAACACCTTGAGTTTTTGCGAAACCGATTGCTGCTTTTGTTGGTTCCCCATTGTCATCGTAGGCGATAGTTTTGGGGGGTCCTACGACCTCAGTCTCTTTGCTTTCCTGAAGTCTGTTTATATCTTTGATTGACAGTGTGATACGACGAGGCGTTCCGAAGGTCTGAATTTTCCCAAAGGGAATTCTGTTTTCTGAGAGCGAATCTGATGCGATTTCACGGAGCTGTTCAAGCACAGGTGGTACATAACTTGCGGGAATTTCTTCGGCACCGATTTCAAATAAGAGTTCAGTGGTTTGCCTTTCTTCGTTAGTTTCGGGGTGTAGTGAGACCACATCAACAGTTCCAGTAGTTGAAGGTTTCTCTAAACGTCCCAGTAGCGGGTGTCCCATCTCCTCGCGTTGTGTTACGTAGGCACGAGCAATTTGTTGTGCAAGTCGTCTGACGCGTTCAATATAACTCACGCGTTCCGTTACGCTGATAACACCGCGTGCGTCCAGCATATTAAACGTATGTGAACATTTCAAGACGTGGTCAGTTGCGGGGAGAACTAAACCGGCATTTAGACACGCCTGTGTTTCCTTTTCGTAGGTGTTAAACTGGTCAAAAAGCATATCAACATTTGCATGTTCAAAGTTGTAGGTTGAGTATTCCACTTCGCTTTGGTGATGGACATCTTTGTAGTTGAAATGTTCGTTCCAGCGGATGTCAAAAAATGTATCAACATCTTGTAGGTAAAGTGCGATCCGTTCAAGTCCGTAGGTGATTTCAGCACATATCGGATCCAGATCAATGCTACCCATCTGTTGGAAGTATGTGAACTGTGTGACTTCTGCACCGTTCCACCAGACTTCCCAACCGAGTCCTGATGCGCCGAGCGTTGGTGATTCCCAGTCGTCTTCTACGAAACGGATATCGTTTTTACGAGGTGAGATACCGAGATGATAGAGACTCTCAAGATAGAGGGGTAGCACATTTTCAGGTGCTGGTTTAAGGATGACTTGATATTGGTAATATGCGCCAAGTCGGAAGGGGTTTTCTGCGTATCTACCGTCTGTAGGTCTTCGGACCGGTTCTACGTAGGCTACATTCCAGGGTTCTGGTCCGAGGCATCGCAGGAATGTGGCGGGATTAAATGTTCCAGCGCCGACTTCTATATCACATGGTTGTTGAATAATACATCCGTGTTCTGCCCAGAATTTCTCTAATGCTAATATAATTTCTTGAAATGTCATATCTGTTTGTTTGTTGTTTGCTCCGTTTATGTTGGTTGAATATCCTCAATGACGTATATTCCAAAATCTACTAAAGTCAATAAATTATATATTATTCAACTGAGATTGTCAATCATTTCAATAACGACCAATCAGGTTCGTCTTCAGGGTCGCCGAGTGGACCGTGTGCGTTTCGGACGACTCGACGTTGCGCGTCATACCAATCTGTATAACTTGTGGCAGGTTGAAGTATGTCGTTTCGGGCATCCATCAGGTTTGTAAGGGTTTTTTCCATTTCATCTGCTAATGACTTTGATTCGGGATTGTCAATCAGGTTGTTCATCTGCAATGGGTCTGCACCTATATCATATAGCATCCGTTTCCCATCAAGCCAACGCGCGTAACTATGTGTTTTGGTGCGGACACCACGCCATTCATCACCATCAACGAGGTAATCATAGGTTGCACCGAAATTCATGGTCAAGACTGCATCCTGTTCAAATGCATCTGCTTCACCCTGCCAAGAATCAGACAGATCATACCCTTCCACTGTGCGAGGAGGCTGTATCCCACATAAACCGCATAGCGATGGGAATATGTCGACAGGAGATGTGAGTGTATCGCAAGTACGATGCCCGTCAAAAACACCCGGTAACCGCATAATAAGTGGCACTTTGATGGATTCTTCGTAAGGTTTTTTCTTTGCCCAGAAATTGATTCCTTGCGCGCCACCTTGTGTGCCATGATCCGATCCAAAAATAAGTAACGTGTTTTCTGCACGACCTGTTTTTTCAAGATATGCCACCAAATCTCCGAGCATTTCGTCAACTGCTAATATCATGGCGAGATAGTGTCTATAGGCATTTAAGGACTGCTTTCGCTGTTTTTCAGGCACGTTTTCAGGGAGATTGAGTTCCGTAGGAAGTTGGTCGTAGTATTTCTGCGGTGCAAATTCATAAGGTGTGCCGTGTGCTTGATGTGGTGAAACAAATAAGCAGAATGGTGTGTCGTTGTCAACATCATCCATAAACTGAAAGACGTATCGGTTCAGAGCGTCTGTCTCATAACCTTTCCATCTTTCGTTTCGCCAATTGTTAAGATTTACAGTGCCGTTGAAATAGTCTGTGTGGAAGTTGTAACCACGCCAGTGTTGGAATCCGAGTCTGTCCCGACCTTCGGGGACGTAGTCGCGTCCGCCGATTTCTGGGAATGAACCTGTGTGGAGATGCCACTTACCAATCCACGCTGTGCTGTAACCGTTTCGACTGAAGACATCGCTAAGTCCGATTTCATCGTGTCGCGTTCTTACGAAATTGATGAGATGACCGGTTGTTTGCGGATGTCGTCCTGTCAGTAGCATGGCACGGTAAGGTGTGCAGACAGGTGCGGTGGCAATTGCGTTTGAGAAGACTGTGCCTTCTTGTGCAAGTCTGTCAATGTGTGGTGTTTCAATCTGTGTCTCTCCGTATACGGGTAATGAACCGGCGCGAATTTGATCTGAAAGCAGATAAACGATATTGGGTTTGTTTGTCATGGTTTTCCTTAAAACTTCAGTCCCAAGCTGAGGCGATGTGCATTTTGTAGGTGTCCAAAATCAGCGTAGGCGTAATCAAGAGATAGCATTGTCTTGCTGAACTTTAGATGTGTACCGAAACCGAGTGTAATCCCCTCCTCATCATCAAGCCGATCAGGACCTAAACGTAGTTTGTATCCCGCACGAATTGCCGCCATCTTTCTATACCAGTATTCAAGTCCAAAGTTTAGTCGTTCGCTGTTGTCATTCGGATGGTTTCCATCAAGAGCAATAGTCAACAAGTTCATTTCATTATCAATTAAATCATAAGCAACACCGATCCTGAAATTAGTTGGGAGTGGGTATTCTATGGTCTCTAATTCTGCTTTCCTTGATGGATTGGTTGTATCAGGGTAAGGATGATAATCAGCGGTTCGTTCATCTCCAGCTTCTTCTGCTCCTGTTTTAAGGTCAGGTCCGCTGAAACGCATCTCCGGACCGAAGTTTGAAAAAGACATACCGATCCTTAGGCTGCGCCACCCTGTATGATATAAAGTGCCGACATCAATTGCAACACCGTTCGCACTTTCACGATGAATTTGCTGGTGAATATACTTCGTATTGATACCGATTGAAAGTCTTGCACCAGATTCTTCATGATAGAGTTGTCTGGCATAAGCTAAGGATACGGCGGTGTCCCATGCTGAATACCAGAGTCCCGTTCCGTCGGGTTGTGCAAGTGTTGTTATTTCCGTATCGGGAACATTGAGAAATGTAACGCTGGCACCCAACGTACCGACATGTTCTATAGGTGTAGCAAACGCGAGATAGTTGTAACGGACATCCGCAAGCCAAATTGTATGCGTATCGGAAAAACTTAGTCTTTCGAGTTGACTTAATCCTGCTGGGTTCCAGTATATTGTCGTAACATCGTCTGCGATTGCACTAAACGCGCCTCCTAAACTATCTACGCGTGCTCCTGGACCGATCTTGAGAAACTGTGCGCCAGCAGTTCCTACATTAGTGGTGGCATGACTCGGTATATTAACACAAGACATGATTGTCGTTATAACCAATATAAGAAACAGCGGTGAACGACCTCCTGCGTTGCGTGCAAGCGGGTCATATCTGCCCATTCTGTTATTAAGATGACTGTTCCTAAGATGTCTATCAATATTAGTGTTGTGCATGAGCTTCTCCTAAAACGTAAGACACGTTTTACTAAAAGGACCTATTTTGTGTTATCGTATGATGGCGAACCTTCCGATCTTGTTTCCGATGACATTTTTCTTATCGTCTTGTATTTCAATGGCTTCAACGTGGTAGATATATACCCCGCTGGCAAGAGCTTGATTGTATCGATTGAGGAGGTTATATTCAGCAGTCCCTCCTTTGTTCCCCTGACCTAAACGTTCATCTGAATTGAATTCATCGCTACTTACATGATCTATTTTCTGAACCAATTGACCTGCTAACGTATAAATTCGTATTGTGCATCGGGGTGGCAGATGTGTGAAAAAAACCTTGTCCGTTCCTTCTGATGTCACCGCTCTATTTGTCACAAAATAAGGATTTGGAACGACACGTATTTTTTCAAGATCACTTTTGATGTTATCAGTTTCGAGTGACTCACCTTCGGTTGTTAGGACAAGCTCATCACCATCCTGTGGTGCTCTAACACCTGCCATCTTCACAGTGAATACATCGCCATCCGAGATCTCACCATTAGGATCAAAGATATAGACGTAAGCACCCCGTATAAAAATACGGAAGTAACCTTCTGTACCTGCCGGCATGTATTCATCACCCCAACCCGTACCTGTAAAAATGGCATATCCATCAGCACGTTGGTCGTTGAACTTGATTTCTTCTCCTGTAGTTTCGTCTACCACATTGACATGTGTGTCGTCTGTAAAGGTGATAGAGTAGGTATGTGGACGGTAATACGTAGACCACCAGACGTTGGGCCATGTATTCTCTCCAAAACCGGGTGAAGCGATATTTACTGACCAGTCAGTGACAGTTCCTGCTGTCAGTTGAACTTCCGCAATTGTATTTTCAAACGAACTCCCGTAAGTAACATCAATCCCGGTTAGTTTCAAGATAACACCATCAAACATCGGTGAGAGGACTTCAGCAGCCGCCTGATGTTCTGGATCGTACCAGCCAAACGGTTGCCTTTCAACCACAATTTGATTCGTTGTTGTGTTAATTATCTCATAGGCAGGCGGCTGATACCCGGGACCTGTAATATATGCACCGTTATCTATCTGTTTCGCACCGTACCATACCATCTTATATTCACTATTCGTCACTTTGTCCGGTGCTAATACCATCGGCTCGACCGTTACTGACAGACCATGCTGCGAAACACCAACGATGGGTTCCCTATATCCTGAAGGATGTGCTCGTGGAACAACATGAACCATTGTTTCAATCTGACTGCTTTCCATTGCAGGCAACCCTTTCTTTGGGTTTCCCGTATCATAGGAGGTAACAGCATAGGTATATTGAAGTCCGTTTGTTAATCCAGTGTCTGTAAAAAAGTTCTTGATACCAACATCTTCACCGAGTGCGATTGATGGTGTGGAAACAACCCTGAAAATATCCCCTGTGACAGGAGGTCCTGATTCTCCATCAGTGATCTTCACATAGAGTCCCCCGAAATAGATATGAGCACCAGACCGATATGTACCATCTGGATAAGCTTCGCCTGTTTCAGCATCTATTACAACGTATCCATCGCCAGCACCAGCATTCGGAAATTCAGTGTTATACGACAAGATTTCCCATAGTGTTGTGTTTATCACTTCAAAGTTTGTGCTTGAGTTAAATTTTATTGCATAAGTCGCATTTTTGAAGAAGGCAGCATAGAAAGGTTCATCACCCATACCTTCTATTGTTGAATCAGATTGCTTACCTACGTGTGCGACCGTGAAGAAATTACCTGTCGTACTCGGTTTATCAAATTCCATTAACAGTTCCCAATCTTCAACAGGATTACCGGTATTTTCATCGTAAGCAGTATCACGTCTGTATACTCTATACCCTTCAAAAACTTTCTCTGGGTCAGTTATATCAACATATTCTTCAATACTCCTGTTAATAACGCCGTCATCAACCCATCTACCAGCACTTTCCCATAAGAGTGAAACCTGTCCATCGGCGGGATATGCGGTAACCAGCGGTGAAGGTGGCGGTGCTGGAGCAACATAGTCGTCGTCATACAACTTCTGCGCCCAGTCGGAAGCTGCTTGTAAGCCACCCAGTCCTTCACCGATAGCCACTGCAATGATAACATTGAACGTCTCTTCGGGGGCAAGGGATTCAACTGGTCCATAAGACTGGATAAAACGTTGATCATCATAGTTGGCAGGCAGCGGTTCAACACCGGGGGTGCTAATGAGTGCATACATCTCCGCATCGGTTGTTGGGTCTGTGTCAATTGTGATGCGTTTGTGTGCTATAAACGGGATTTTTGCTGCTGTATCTTGTGAATCTTCACCCATATAGGCATCCAGAACACGTAAACCGATATATCCAGGGGCAGACGCGTTTGAGAATCCGTAGGAGAGGTAGCGGTTTGGATGCGCGTCAGGGTTGAGACTATCTGGTGTCTGATCCAGTGCCACAAAGTCATCCGCTGAGTAGCTTGCTGTGCCTGTTTCATTACTTGATATATCCACATCATACCGAAACGCCATGAATACATCTTCAAGCGTATCAGTGCCAACATTCTTTACCTTGTATTCAAGAATAAAAAAGTCATAGAGTGGGGCATAACTCCATTGGAAACCGTTGACTTCAATCTCTAAACCGAGTATCAGGTCTTTATTGGCTTCAGCATTCGTGTCAGTACATTTAAAACCTATTGCTTGATTTGTCGGTGTACCTTTGGTTGTTACCCCCGGTTTTTTGGAAAAGATATCAACCATTTCGCCTGTATCGGGGTCTTCAATTGGAATTGGCCATAGTTCGCTCTGTCTACCATCTGCTTCAGCAACACCGACCTCCCCGTTTCTTTTAGCACCGATCCAGATGTCTCCTTCATAGATGTATGAATCGTTTGTGCCTGCGGGCCACCATCCTGATGGGTTTGCCGTGGGATTACTGGGATAACCAACAACTGATGTATTAAAAATGGCTGAAGATAAGTTACCAACATCAAGTGCTTTCCATTCAACAGCTGCATTTACCGGTAGTGCAGTGAATGCTAAGATCATAAATAAAAGACTATATCGAAGTAATTTCATATTTTTTACCTCTATACTGCGGGTTTGATGATAAATCACTTCCGCTGAAAATGGTTTGGAATTCATGACGCGGCTTGTAATGGATAAGGCTGAATCAAAATATCCGCTGAAATTCCAAGACCTTTGTGTAATTTCCGAATCATTGCGTTTCCGTAATTTCATAAATACGATACCGCTGTTTATTTTCTCCACCAACATCTATCTCGTCTTCAATTATGAGTGGAAAATCGTATTCCTTATCTAATACTGAGAAAAGATAGGGAATTGCTCCTTTTGCCCGCGCTTCCCTTGCTTGTCTAACAACATTTTGTAGCGCATTTGTATCAGCAGTGGAAACAAGATATGTTGATCTATCCGCATAATACATCAGATCAAAATGTGCGTCTCCCCGTGCTTCGTCAAGGAAAAAACACGCGTTCTTGGGGAATTCCTTCTGTATACGTTTCCCACTTTCTACATATAACGGAATTTGTGCATTCAGCTCAGTGACCCTGTATGCTGCGTTGACATAACGTTCTGCGAGAAATAGAGATATGACAAGTGCAACGATACGTAGACTTAACCAAATCCATTTTTGGGTTCTTTCTTTCCGTAACAACTGATAGAGTCCATACAATAATGCAAGCAGTATCCCAAAACAGATAAGCTGCTCAATAATAACGAAATGTTTATGTATGAAAGGCGCGAATCCTTTTATAAAATCAAACTGAAAAATGGCAATACCTGTCCCACTGACCTTACCTGATATCCACTTTCCGCTGTGAATAAGTGTGCTTCCTATAGAGATAGCTGCAATTGACAGCATTGCCGAACTCCAAATTGATGTATAAGACCAATCCTTTCGTCTCCAGGATCTACTGATAGCTGCAGCCATACATATTAACAAGGGGGGCACGGCAATCATCGTCGCTGAAGGTGTTTTTGTTTCTGCAAGTGTATGCGGAACAATTACACCGATACCCCACGCCAATACATACAGTTCTGGCAACTCCCAACGTACTAATAATATCACAATCAGACATAATACGACAGCAAAGAGTGCAGCATAGAAGAATGGATAGAACAGCGGCATATATTCAAACAGTGGACGATCCCAAGACGCTGCCCAGTTTTCTACATTCGTATTCAGATGGTCAATGACACGTTTATGTTCCCATAAAAATTCTCTCGGATATTTTATTAGACAATAAATCACCCACGGTGCGGCTGTAGCAATTCCAACACCGAGCTGCACTGCGACATCTCTGAATCGGATTCGCATCTCGGGTTCATTCAATTGTTGATTGCCTGTTTCGGTTACCTCCTCTGTGTTAACTTGATCTATAGATGTATTCTTAATCCTCCGTTTATACCATGCCACAAACCAAACGACAAGTGCAATACCGAAAGTTATCAACGCGAGATAACTTTTTGAGAGATAGGCTATCCCCATCGCTACACCCGATAAGATATAATTCCTCTGTTTTCCTGTTCGTATCCCACGCAGTAAGAACCAACACGAAACCTGTACCCATAATAGCAACGCAATGTCGATATGGTCGGAATAGCGATATCCGTGTACTGATGCGAACAGAAACGGATTGAATGCCTGTAGAAATGCTGCGATGAGTCCTGCACGTTTATCAAAAAGATCAGAAGCAATTCTAAAAGTTAACCATGCCGATAGGACAAGACTAATTGCTGATGGTAAACGGAGTGCAAAGGCGTTTATACCGAGAATAAAGTGTGATATACATATTTGCCACATCGCTACAGGTGGTTTGTGTAGCCAGATGTGGTTTCCTCCCCAATTCTTATAGTCATAATCAAGCCACGGTTGATCGTAAAGCGTGAACTTCAACGGATGTTTCGTCAAATTTCGGGCTACAATTGCATGGAAACCTTCGTCCCAATAGTGTATTTTGCTGTGTCCAAGATTTCGTAATACCAAACTAAATGAGGCAATCAGAATACAAAAGAGTATTATTATATGTATATTTATATAGGAGTTCTTAGA
>VXOP01000283.1 GCA_009839975.1 Candidatus Poribacteria bacterium | reverse complement strand
TTACAAAATGATACGACTGTAAGAAATTTGTTACGAATTCGTAACTTTTTGAAGAAGTGAAATGTCAAATAAAATCAACAAAAATCCATAGAATCATATTCCACATACTGAAGACTGATTTAGCACATTCATCTTGATTGTGCAACGAAAACGCCAAACCACCGTTCCCACCACCCAAAACCAATTGACAAGTACAACCGTGAAGATGTATAATATCAACAAGACGATGAGGAGGATACAAATGCTCAAAATCAACCCACAATATCTTGTTGATGACAAAGGCGAAAAAACTGCCGCGCTCTTAACTATCAAAGAATTCCAACTTCTCATGCAGCGTCTTGAAGATTTAGAGGATATTTCGGATATGGATGCTGTAGTCGAAACCGATACAGAGTTTCGTAACTATCAAGACATACGAACCGACTTGATAAAAGAAGGAAAACTTTGAACACGCAAACGACTTATACTGTCCGTGCAACACGGCGTGCGGAACAAGAATTACGGCGTCTACCACAAAACGTTATCAGACGTATTGATGCTGTTTTGGAACAATTGCAACAGAATCCACGCCCAAGCGGCGTTATGAAACTCACGGGACAAAACGGTTCCCATTGGCGGATACGAGTTGGAGCATATCGAATTCTATATCAAATTGATGATTTACATCGCCGTGTTAATATTTATAGAATCAAACATCGTCGAAACGCCTATCGTTAGATATAAGACTATTACATGAACTATGCAAAACCCCTACAGTGAAGACCAACTCGTCGAACAACCTGCAATCGCATTGCTCAAAGAAATAGGGTGGCAAACCCAGGAGTGTTTAAACGAATTTGAATACGACAGCCAAATTCAGACAGGCAGGGAAGCAAAATCCGAAGTCGTGCTAACCGATAGACTCCGAGCGGCGTTAGCACGCCTCAACCCAAATATACCAAGTGATGCAATCACTACCGCAATTGAAGTAATAACGCAATCCCGCGCTGTCATGAACAAAGTTGAAGCAAATCGGGAAATCTACAGTATCCTAAAAGACGGGGTCAAAATCACTGACACCGACCCGAACACACAGGAAGTAACCGATATAGTCCTTAAAGTCATCGACTGGGAAAATCCAGAAAATAACGACTTTTTCGCAGCGACACAATTCTGGATCACTGGCGAGATGTATACCAGACGACCAGACCTGATAGGATTCGTCAACGGGATTCCCTTAGTCCTAATGGAGTTCAAGCGGATTGACGAAAACATACACGCCGCCTACAACGACAACCTCCGAGACTATAAAGACACTATTCCAAACCTTTTCTGGTATAACGCGATAATTGTCGTATCCAACGGTTCAGAGAGCCGCCTCGGGAGTTTCACTGCAGAATGGGAACACTTCACCGAATGGAAACGGATTGAAAGTGAAGATGAACAGCAGAAAATCTCATTGGAAGTCCTACTGCATGGTGTTTGCCAACCAGATCGGTTATTGGACATCGTTGAAAACTTCACACTTTTTATGGAAGTTCAAGGTGGCACAATTAAACTGATCGCAAAAAATCACCAATACTTAGGTGTGAACAACGCAATTAAGGCATTACAAGAGAATGAATCCAATCTTGGAAAACTGGGTGTGTTCTGGCATACACAAGGGAGCGGTAAAAGTGTCTCAATGATCTTTTTTGCACAGAAAATCCTAAGAAAGATACAAGGACATTGGACATTCGTTATCGTAACAGACCGCAAAGAATTGGATAACCAGATCTACAAAACCTTCGCGAGTGCCAGTGGCGTCATTACACAGCAGGAGGGGCATGCAGAAAACATTAAGCATCTCCGTAAACTACTCAGCCAAGACCATCGCTATATTTTCACACTCATCCATAAATTTCAGACAACAGATAACGAACCGCATCCTGTCCTCTCTGATCGATCCGACATCATCGTCATTACCGATGAAGCGCACCGAAGCCAATACGACACATTAGCGTTAAACATGCGTACCGCACTCCCCAACGCGGCGTATATTGCGTTTACAGGTACGCCACTAATGGTAGGTGAAGAAAAGACACGCGAAGTGTTCGGAGACGAAGTGTCAGTATACGATTTTAAGCAATCCATAGAGGATAAGGCAACCGTACCACTCTATTATGAAAACCGCGTTCCCAGATTGCAACTGACAAATGATGAGTTAAATAGAGACTTTGAACAAATTCTTGAGGATGCCGAGTTAGATGAAGCACAAGAAGCAAGACTGGAACGTGAATTCGCACGAGAATATCATCTGATCACCAGAGATGAACGTTTGGAAACAATCGCTGAAGATATCGTTTCACATTTTATTGGCAGAGGTTATCGGGGGAAGGCAATGGTCATCTCTATTGACAAACCCACAGCAGTTAAGATGTACAATAAAGTGCAGAAGTACTGGCAACAGAAAATCCAATCGCTTATATCAGAATTGGACGGCGGTGTCGCAAGAGACAGAGAGAAACCACTTAAGGCACTGATTCAGTATATGGAAGAAACTGATATGGCAGTGGTGGTGTCACAATCACAAAACGAAATTGATGATCTGAAAAAGAGAGACGTTGACATCACGCCACATAGAAAACGCATGATCCGTGAGGATTTGGACACCAAATTCAAAAATCCAGATGACCCGTTCCGTATTGTTTTCCTCTGTGCAATGTGGACAACAGGTTTTGATGTCCCTTCATGTTCAACGATCTATCTTGACAAACCGCAACGCAACCATACACTCATGCAAACCATAGCAAGAGCCAACCGCGTGTATAAAGAAAAAGTCAACGGTTTGATTGTTGATTACATAGGGATTTTTCGTAACCTTGAAAAGGCACTCGCGATCTATGCTACGGGTTCTAATGGAGATGGAAGCAACCCGATTGCGGATAAGTCAAAACTTATTGAGGAACTCAGAAACGCAATTGCAGAAATCTCTGCGTTCTGTAACAGCATTGGTGTTGATTTAGCGCAAATAGATGCAGCGGATAGTAGGCAGCGGATTCAGTTAATCCCCGCAGCTGTAAACCAGCTTCTGGTAAATGATGAAACTAAGCGGAATTTCCTTGAAAAAGCACGTAATGTCTATAAACTATTCAAAGCAATTTTACCCGACACCGAAGCGAATGCTTTTAGTGCAATATGTTCACTCATAAACATCATTGCTCGCAAGATAAAGAATCTCAGAGAACCTGTTGACATCTCCGAAGTCGAAGATGCAGTAGAAGAATTACTTGATCGCTCAATCGCACCCGAAGGTTACATCATCAACGCAGGTCAAAATACCTATGACTCTGAACTAATTGACTTAAGCCAAATTGACTTTGAACAATTGCGAAATAGACTAAGTACAGAACATAAACGTACAGAAGCAGAAAAGCTCAGAGGCGCGCTAAATAGAAAACTGATAGACCTGATCCGACTAAATAAAACCAGAATGGATTTTCGAGAGAAATTTGAACAGATGATTGAGGAATACAATAACACCGGAAACGATGACGATTTTCTTGAACAACTGTTTGGATTTACAGAAGAAATACAAGAGGAGTCACAACGGGCTGATACTGAGGAACTGTTGGAAGAAGAATTGGCAATCGTTGATATACTCACCAAACCTAATCCTGCCTTGACACTTATTCAACGTGAAGAAGTAAAAACTTCTGCTCGAAGATTGCTTGATAAACTTAAAAGGGAAAATCTGGTCTTAGATTGGCGTAAACAACAGCAGTTACGCGCACAAGCCAAACATACTGTTCAGACAATATTAGATGAAGGACTTCCTGATTGTTACACAGAAGAACTGTTCGGTCAGAAATCGGATGCGGTATATCAACACGTCTACGACTCCTACTTCGGAGAAGGAAAGAGTATATATACCGAAACATAGTAGAGTGTCCGTTCTAATTTTGCTGGCAAAGGTCGCGATTCGGAGATCGCTCCTACAGAACATACCTCTTTGTAGGCGGTGAATGCCTAAATGGCATTCATACCGTTGATTTGAACTCCGATTCCCGATTATTTGGATCTGCTGAAAATTGGGTGTATTGCTATGAAACCACTACTCACTGTCGAATCCATCACAAAACGTTTTACAGAATCACCAGTTGTTAAAGATGTAAGTTTTCAAGTATACCCAAGTGAAATCTTCGCTCTTTTAGGTGCAAGCGGCTGCGGTAAGACCACTACGTTACGCCTAATAGCAGGATTTGAAAGGGCAGAAACCGGTACCATAATGATGGGTGATCGTGTTCTCGTTGATCAAGATACTTTTATTCCACCTGAAGTACGTGAAATCGGGTTAGTTTTTCAAGATTATGCACTCTTCCCTGATAAGAATGTCCTCAAAAATGCAGCATTCGGACTGA
The DNA here is from genome assembly GCA_009839975.1 of Candidatus Poribacteria bacterium. GTDB lineage: Bacteria > Poribacteria > WGA-4E > WGA-4E > WGA-3G > MSPOR6. The sequence goes on along the minus strand of VXOP01000283.1, from coordinate 16,937 downwards.
GTCGAAAAATACCTAAGAAAGAACGAAACGCCATCGCACTGGAAAACCTTAAACGAGTAGGTATCGCACACCTACAAGAACGGATGCCACACCATATCTCTGGTGGTGAACAACAACGGGTCGCTTTAGCACGTTCACTTGTCACACAACCGAAGCTGTTACTTCTTGATGAACCCTTCTCCAGTCTTGATACGGACTTGCGGCAAGTAACTCGTGAAGAAGTCCGCGAACTGTTGAAAGAATTTGGAATCAGTGTCGTATTAGTGACGCACGACCAAGAAGAAGCTCTCAGCTTTGCTGATAGAGTCGCCGTGATGAACAACGGCAGCATTGAACAAATCGGAACACCTGAAGATGTCTATAGAAAACCAAAAACAGAATACGTCGCAAGTTTCCTTGGCAAAACTAACATCATTGAGACATCTATAATCAATGGAAATGCTGATACACCATTTGGCGCAATAGAAATAGATTCCCCTGACAAAACTAACGTTCTGCTTTCAATTCGACCTGAATACTTCAACCTGACACCACATGCTGCGGACAAAAACAAATCAGTTTCGGGACGTATAATAGCAAGAGAATTCAAAGGACACGATTTGACCTATACCGTTCAGGTAAAAGGCAAACAGTACTTCGTTCAAACTGACTATAAACAGCATTACCGTGTAGGTGATGAAGTATCCTTAAAACTAACTGAAGCAGATGTTATACTTGCGAAAGGTGGATAGAAAACGTATCCTACTAAAACCCGTTTGATACTCACCAAATACCTCTTATCCCGGGGAATGCCTAAATGGCATTCATACCGTTGATTTGAAAATCCTATAATCCTGAAAATCCTAGTTCAGACAAGTAACCATAACTTTACACACACATTCATCGTAAATTATTTGCTTTTATGGCAGTGTAAATGTTATACTTCTATATATATAAAACTAAGAATTAAACATACGCTTACCCATCATCAAACACCTGTTCGTAGGGGTTGGGTTTCCTTGTCCGCAGCAATTCATAGTTTACATCGGACAAGGAAGTGTAATGATTTTAGGTTTCACTATAGTTTGGTAAATGGCGTTTCCGCCTTGTTTATTGCAAATGTATCTATTGTATGACACAATAATAGGAGAAACAAATTGATGAATATTAAGTTTTTATTGATAGTGATTATGTTTGTAAGTCTGAGTATTGTTGTAAACGTGAGTGAAGCCGTAAAGGATTCGGATATTGTACTCTATCTCACATTTGATGAAGGCAGTGGCGACACAGCCAAAGATCATTCGAACCATAATAATGATGGCATGCTCCATAATGTTAATTGGGCAGAAGGTAAGTATGGTAACTCCGTAGAGTTCAGTGGTGTTGCGGGGGGATGGGTAGAAGTTCCCGACTCACCTTCGTTGGATATCACCGAGCAGATCACATTGATGGCATGGGTCTACCCTACGCAGTTTACTAACGAGTGGTTTCGCATTGTCAACAAGTGTTGGGCAGGTGACACATCGCCATGGATGGTATACGGTTTCTACGAACAAGCCGGAACCAATGGCCGCATCGGTTTTACGGTCGCGGTTAATGGTGGACAGGAACGGCTTTGTAGAAGCGGCACAACACCGCAGTTACCACCGAATGCATGGAGTCATGTCGCTGCCGTCTACGACGGTCAAATGATGCGACTTTATCAGGATGGCGTTGAAGTATTATCAGCAGCGACAACAGGTACTATAGATACAAATGATGTACCCGTCGCCATTGGTCGCAACAGTGAAGGCAACCGTGAACATTATATTGGTCGCGTTGATGAGGTCGTGATTTGGAGTACTGCATTGGATGAAGATGAAATCAATCAGTCAATGCAGACACCTGCAAATGTTGAAGCAGGAGCCAAACTACCTGTACAATGGGGACACCTCAAAGAACGCCGTATACGGTAAAAAACTGGGTGCGGCTTATGAAGTCTAAATAGGTATTTCGGTAATCCAGTGCACAAACATGCATGTGGGAACGGGTTTCCCCACACACATTACCGAATTAAAACCTTAATCTGCTTAAGCCGCCCCTTACATTTGGATCTTAAGCAATAACTATACAAGGTATCAGTCAGTGATAACCAACAATAAGGATCTCTAATGGATGCAAAAATACTGGTCGTAGAGGATGAACGCGATATTGTAGAGTTGCTCAAATATAATCTTCAACAGGAAGATTTTGAAGTTGATACTGTACGCAATGGTGCTGATGCATTACAACGCGCCGTTGATAATCCACCCGACCTAATCCTGTTAGACCTGATGCTACCTGAAGTAGACGGACTGATCGTCTGTCGGCTGCTCAAGAATGACCCACGCACGAAGAAGATCCCAATCATTATGCTAACGGCTAAGACCGATGAAAGTGACCGCGTAACAGGACTTGAACTCGGTGCAGATGATTATATAACAAAACCCTTTAGTCCACGTGAAGTGGTCTTACGGGTCAATGCTGTCCTGCGTAGACTGAATGCAAGTAAAGAACCGGATGAAGAAAATCAGATTGAAACACATGGCGTTGTTATTGACCTTGATAGACATCAAGTCATGACAGACGATGAGGCAATTGATCTCACCGCAACAGAGTTCAAACTCATAACGCTATTCGCAAGATCACCAGGGCGCGTCTTCAACCGAGATATCCTCATGGATGTTATCTGGGGACAAGAATACTACGGAATTGATAGGACAGTTGACACACACGTCAGCAGACTTAGACGAAAATTGGGTGATTTTGGTAAACATATTGAAACTGTGTACGGTGTTGGATACAGGTTGAAGGAACAAAAGTAAACTCCACTATCTCATTAAAGTGAATCTATACAAATCAAAAAATAACGGAGCCATCTATGATCTTAGGACTAACCGATAAAGTTGTCGTAATTACCGGCGCAAGCAGAGGAATTGGAAGATCCATTGCACATGCATTTGCAATGGAGGAAGCAAAACTCAGTATCTGTGGACGTGATCCAGATACGCTTCAGGCGATAACTGATGAATTAAAACCGTATAAAAGAGACGTTTTTTCAAAACCTACAGATGTAACAGATAGTCAACAAGTTCAAAGGTTCATGTCTGAGACACTTGAGCATTTTGGACGTATTGATGTCGTCGTTAACAATGTAGGTGGCAGCCGATGGACTCCGTTAGAGGAAATAACAGATGAAGAATGGCATGAAATCATAGATATAAACCTCGTCTCAGCTACACGTATAAACCAATTTGCCATTCCCGTCATGAAAAAGCAAGGTAGTGGTGTGATACTTATGATCACCTCCATTTATGGCAGAGAGGGAGGCGGACATATCACCTATAATGCCTCAAAAGCTGCTGCAATAAGTATGACGAAATCGTTAGCAAAAGAACTTGCACCTGATAATATACGGGTCAATAGTATTGCCCCAGGTTCCATCCTATTTCCTGGAGGCGGTTGGGATCGTCGGATGAAGGCTGACCCCGAAGGAATGAAAGCATTTGTAGAAAGTGAAATGCCACTTGGACGATTCGGCAAACCTGAAGAAATCGCGAACGTTGTCGTTTTCCTCGCATCCGATTGCGCAAGTTTGGTAACGGGGGCATGCATAAATGTAGATGGATGCCAGTCCCGATCAAATATCTAAGACCTGTAAAACCCACAATTATAGTAAAATCAATAATTAATGAGACATTACGTATTTACAAAGCTCACCCCTCGTAGGGGCGAGGTCTCCTCGCCCGCTGTAGAGTGTATCATTAACTCTGAAGTCTACTATAACAAGATTAAATTTGCCAAGATTAAATCTGAATGTACACATTTCATAAGGAGGCATATCTTTGTCACGATTGAAATCCTTTTACACTGTCTTTTTCATATTAATCACTTTAAGTACATCCATGACCGGACTTGAAGCACAGGAAATCGAAGAAGACCGATCACCTATTCAAGAATTCATCAGAAGAGCAGAACACCATGTAGAACTAAACCAATTAGAACAAGCTATAGAAATCTATGAACGAATTGTGATAGCTGCACCCGATGATACCTATTCTCAACGACGGCTTGCAACGCTTTATTCTCAAACGAATCAGCATGAACAGGCTATAAAAACCTATAGTAAACTACTTGAAGCGAACACAGAAAACTTAGCGTATCAAGATGGCATTGTTAGCAGCTTACGAGCAGCTGGCAAAAACAAAGAAGCACTTGATTTTGTGCTTGAATACATCCAGACAGAACCAGAAAATGGTGTCCATTATGCACGCATTGCTAACCTCTATGAAATGGATGGCAATGAAGCCGCAGCTATAGCTAACTATAACAAAGCAACCGAGTTAGGATACGAAAACATACATACATATCTGAGACTCGCAAGACTAAATTTTTTCAATATGGATATGGATGCCACTGAAAATGCATTGAAAAAGGCAAGTCTATTCACTACATCAGATTCCACGCGGCAAGAACTTGAAGGACAATTGATCTATCTATATCGTTTTAATGGGAATTTAGAACTGAAGATACAAGAAGCGAAAGAAGTTGGCACAATGAATTTCGCGATGCAGAAATTAATCGCTGAAAACTTACAGAGGAACGGTGAATTAGAAAAGGCTGTTGAGGCATATTACAAAGCACGCGACGTGACAGCTAATGCTAATGAGAAAACAGAAATCTCTGGTGAATTACTCAAACTGTATGTGGATCTCGGCAGAATTGACTCAGTAATAGAGCCTTATGAACGCCAAGTGCATTTGCAGGTAGACAACAAAACTTATACCCGCAATCTTAATACTCCCGTGTTCATAGCCGTATACATTCGGGAAACAGCACGTGATTCTTTGATTGATGCGTTCAAAACTCAAGATAAACTTGATGTGTTGAGAACACACTATGAAAATAAACTTGCAGAAAACAAGGACAATCCTGTTTTACTCACAATAATGGCAAAGATATATTGGGAAGAAAAGGATTATCAGAAATCTGCTGAAATGTTTGAAGCACTTGGTAGATTAAATCCTAACAATGTACATTATCTATATTATGCTGCGGCTGCATTGCAGAAAAGTCATCAACCAGAATTAGCGAAAGAGATGCTCAACCAAGCAAAAATCGCACTTGCGGACAATCCAGAGAGAAATGACATGCAACTTCTTGGTTCGCTCGCAACAATCTGTATTGAAAACAGGATGTATGAAACCGCGATTGAACTCTCAAAAACCGCGATCGATCTAAACCTGAGTGACGTTGATCGTACTATTCTGGATACTTTACACGTTATACTTGCGAAAAGTTATCGTAGAACAGGACGTTACAAAGAAGCTGTTGAAACCTATCAGCAATTAGCCGACAATACCAGAAGTAACAGCACCCATAATATGGAAGAAAAAGCAATACATGCAATCGCAAAAGAAGGAAAACTATATGAAGAGTGGATTCCATTACAAATAAACAAACTGGAGAAGTCTCCTAACGACCCAAACCTAATATTAACACTCGCTGAAAGTTATGAAGCTACCGGTAAGATTAAAGAAGCAATTCAGCAGTATGAAAAACTCACAAAACTGGACCCTGAATATGCCGATTGGTACAGGAAGTTGGGAGATCTGTATCAGAGAGTTGACCGTAAAATAGTCAACGTAATCGAAAGCAACGGTCTCAGCTTAGATGGAGATGGAAGCTATGTCGAAATTGACGACAGTGAAATCATCAACAATATCTCCGAACAAGTGACGATTTCTGCATGGATCAAACCCACAGATTTTCCCAATACCTGTATGACTATACTCTTCAAGGGTAACAAACGCCAACCGAATATTACGCATCGCCAATTTACGCTCTGGATGTTTGATGAAGGTAACCTATTCTTTGACACATCGCCAGGAGGGCGTCCACTAAGATATACAGTATCTGAAATCGAATCTATTCAAAAAGATAACTGGTACCATGTTGCAGGAACCGTTGACGCGGAAAAGAATACTATGAAGTTGTATCTCAACGGTTTTGAAGTGGGTAGAAATAGCTTTAGTAATCAGAACCATATACACAAAACAACACTCCCATTACGAATAGGTTGTTCACATGAAGAAGAAAGATCTGAACACGCATCTTTTGCAGGACTAATCGATGAAGTTCGGATCTGGAACATCGCACGCACAGAATATCAAATTCGTTCCGATATGAATAGACAGTTGAGGGGAGATGAACCCGGTCTAATCGGATATTGGAAATTTGACACAGAAACGGATGGTCGGATCTCCGATAGTGCATCCAATCAAAACAACGGTCAACTCATCGGAAATGCAAAACTTGAGAAGTATAAACGTCCAATATCGGTAACGCCAAAGACAGAGAACTTAGTAAAAGCAGTATCTTATTATGAAAAAGCAATTGAACTGAATCCTGACAACTACCAAAATTACGATCTATTGGCGAAGCTGTATTTGGAACAGAACCAGACTTCCGATGCTGCATTCGTATATGTACGAACATTAGACTTACCAGAAGAACAAGTGAATTCTGATGCAATTATACGGACACTTTACGAACTTTACACTGGAGAAGGACAAGATGACAAACGCATTGCTATCCTTGAAAAAATAAAACCTAAAATGCAAAATAATTCTGTCCTTCACGAACTATTGGGTGATCTCTATAAAAAAGCGGGTGAAGCAGAGAAAGCTGAACTCGCCTATGCTGAGTGGTTAAGAATGAGGTATGTAGATACCTCACGGAGTGCACGTTATCGTCACAAGATAGCAGAAGCACTTCTTAAAAAAGGTATCTTTCCAGAAACAGCACTTAAACATGCACTATATGCATTGCATCATGATACAGAATCAAGTTTCTACTATCCATTAACACTTGGGCATGCGTATGTCGCCAATAACCTATATGATGATGCATTAAGATATTATAGGTTTACTTTGAGCGTTTTACCTGTAGACTCTTCATTAGATTATTTTTGGAAACAACTCGAAGATGCAAGCAAGAACGCAAAGGACAAAAAACGTTATAGACAGATGATAGATGCATTGATTCATTCCATCCCACAGGAATATGTCAGCTCACGATCAAATCCAAATTGAGTATTTGCAAGTCTATGTACAGTAAATGCAAAAATACAGTTTTCCCTTGCATCCATATCTTAGATGTGATATTATATTTACAAATAACGACTCTTAAGACCTAAATAGTTAACGGAAATTCAGATAGACTTTACATATAAATAACGTAATACAGAACACTTTACCCGCAAGTGTAGATATTACGACAAGTGCATGGCGCGGGTAAAACATAGGAGATGTATTCACAAGCGGTATGCTTGAACAATGAATGCAGAATAAACGATGAAATCAGGATTATGGATCCCCGAATATGATACACCAGAACTCTGGCATCATGAAATCTCAAGACGCAGCTTCTTCAAATACGGCGTAAGTAGTTTTCTTGGACTTGTGGCGATGCAACATTTCGGCAGCTCTAACGCATCTCAACTTTCTGAGGTTATCCCGCGTGCTAAACAGTGTATCGTAATGTTTATGAGTGGCGGACCCAGTCAATTAGATACTTTTGACCCCAAAAAACCCGAAGTAGAAACCAGCGGTCCATTCAAAGCCATTCAAACAAGCGTCAAAGGTATTGAATTCTCAGAACATCTACCCATGGTCGCTGAACAAGCACATCACCTTTCAGTGGTGCGATCAATGGTTTCTCGCGAAGGTAATCATGAACGTGCACGCTATCTGCTTCATACAGGATACGCACCAGGAGGCGCAGTCAGACACCCAACCTTAGGCTCGTTAACCTCCTATTATCTTGATGACGACGAATCCCACTTACCAAGTAGCGTGAATATTAATTCGCCAACATATTCTGGTGGATTCCTCGGTGCTACACACGACCCATTTGTAGTGGGTAATCCGTTGAAAAAAGTTGAAGACATAGATTATCCAGCACAGATGGATACACACAGATTCCGTGAGAGATTGAAGATGCTCAGAAACCTTCAAGAGGATTTCATCTCAAAACGGTCAAGCCGCGGTACAGAAGCACATGAAGCAATCTATAAAAAAGCGGATGAACTCATCAATTCGCCAAATATAAAAGCCTTCGAACTGAACGAAGAACCTACGGAGATCCGACAAGCTTACGGGATGAACCGATTCGGACAAGGCTGCTTGATGGCGAGACGACTCATCGAATCCGGTGTAAAATTTGTGGAGATCACACTGGATGGATGGGACACGCATGAAAACAACTTTGAACGGACAAAAGAACTCCTTGAAGTCGTTGATCCCGCTTACGCAATGTTGATCAAAGACCTCAGCGACCGAGACCTACTTGATGAAACTGTTGTGTTATGGCTTGGAGAATTTGGACGAACACCAAGAATTAACAACAATGACGGTCGGGACCACCATCCGAACGGTTGGTCAGCAGTTATCGCCGGTGGCGGAACTCGCGGTGGACAAGTCATCGGAAGCACTAACGAAGATGGAACAAAAGTCGCAAGTGGTGCTGTCGGAGTACCAGACCTGTTCGCTTCGCTCTGCTTCGCGCTCGGAATCGATTATCAGGAAGAGAATATGTCCCGTTCCGGACGTCCAATACGCGTTGTCAATGAAGGTACTGTCATAGAGGAACTGTTTGTATAGAAGGAATTACCGTAGTGTGTCTATCGGTGTTGTTAAACATTGTAACGACCCATCGATAGACACTTTACGTTAACAGATACATGCGAGTAATCGCAGGAAAATATAAGGGCAGAAAATTAGATACCCTTAAAAACCTTAAAGTCCGACCTACTTCTGATAGAGTCAAAGAGTCAGTTTTCAGTATTATCCGTAAAAAAGTTACAGATGCCAACTTTCTTGATCTATGTGCTGGAAGCGGGAACATCGGTATTGAAGCACTCAGTCAAGGCGCAAAACAGGTAACTTTTTTAGACGAAGACCTACAAAGTATCCGATTAATTAAACAGAATCTTGAGAAATGCGGACTGAATAGCCATAATCCACAGATTCTAATGCTGCGGAGTGATGCATCAAAAGGAATTAACATCCTATCAAAACAGAGAAAGGTTTATGAGCTAATCTATTTTGATCCACCCTATAATGCAGGGATATACAAACATTGCATCACACAGATTTCGGACGAAAGGATACTTGAAACTAAGGGATTACTTCTAATTGAACATCATCACAACACTCAGCTACCACTTGATATCGGTACGTTAAGATGTGATAGACAGAACAGATACGGGGAGACAAGAATATCTTTCTACCGACATAAGGGTTTCAAAAAATAGTCCAAGGAAAACGTGCATGAATAACGAGGATCTAAACATATCACGACGTGGAAAACTTGTCGTCATTGAACATAAACATTACAACATTGAATATAATCTATCAAAAGGAACATGGAACTATAGCAATAAAAACCGAAAAACAGTTCTTAAAAACGCAATCACACTGATAAGCTTGGATGACGAAACCACATTAAAGACCAGTGATGCCGGTTTTCGCGAATTCTACGTAGATTCTATCCAAAAGGATGAATTCGGAAACTATCAAACCCTAAAGTTTTCTTATCAAACAAAGGATACCAAGCAAACCGCTGCAGAAAATACGACTGATCCAAGTAAAGTGTCAAATGCTACCTGTTCTGTTAATGGTGGTGTTTGGATACACACATATCTTACCTGCTATATTGAGCATCCCTATATCCTATTGAAAGTTAGCGTAGAAAACTGTAATGCTGACCCTATCAGTTTGTCAAATATAACGCTCATTGATATTTCAACCAAACAAGGAGCAGTGCAGTTAGGCAGTCATCCTTCACAATACCATCTCTATCTAAAGATACCTCCCATCTCACCTTGTGCCAATACACACAGAAAAATATATGACGGGTTTCAGCTAAACCAAGATAACACCACACAACCTTGCCAAGACGGTATTCTGTATGATGTCGAAAATAAGAACTCATTCTTGTTCGGATTTATTACGGCGGATAAGTGGTGGGCACGCATGCAGATCGGATATCAGGCATCAAAACGCAAAACACAACAAGGATTAACGACGTGGGCACTTTATCATGATTGTGAGAACAAAACATGTCAATCAGGTGAAGAAGTATTTTCTGAGGTAGGGTATCTTGACTTTTCAGATGATATATCTACATCTTACGATAGGTATACCGAACGTCTCGCTACACAAAACATGGTATTGCCAAAGTTAACTCATGATACTAAAGGTGTTTTCACAACGCAAACAGATAAGAAAAAGAGCATTGCAGGTTGGAATATTACATCAGACAACACACCTGGAAAACTTACTGCTAACACGATTGCTGAACAGATAAAATCTGTCATCAAAAATCCTTTCTTGACATCTATTCACGTCGAAAGATCAGACTATATTAACTTAGAATCTGGATGGCAAAAAACACCCGGTTACCTTACACTCAACCCAGACTGCTTCCCTGAAGGTATGGCATCTGCTGTTAATCAGATACACGAATTAGGGTTCAAAGCAGGAATTAGGATAGACCCTTTTTGCATTGAACGTAAATCGGAATTACTACAGAAGTACCCAGATATCTGTCTATTAGCCAAAGAAAAAGAAAAAAATGGACAGAAAACAGCGAAGAAAGCAACACCTATTGAAGTCCATCTGCCGGGTAGAAAGAAAGCTTATGCCATCTTAGATGCATCACACCCACAGACACAGAAACACATCCGTAAGTTAATGAACCAGTTGATAGATGAATGGGGATTTGACTTGATCAAGATCGATTTATCCAGTTACACAAGCGGGATGATGTCTGTCAGCCATAATATCCGATGGCATGACAGCTCACTCACATCAACTGAACTATACAGACAGGCTGTCCGATTACTTACTGAAACCGCCTCAAATACAGAAAGAGATGCTATTCTCGCAGGATACAATATAATAGAAAGTGTTAGTATTGGGTGCTTCAAAGTCATTTTTCCACTATTGCGTCAGAAGCATGTTGATAGTAGTGAATCATGGCATCAGCAGAATGGTACAAAACATAGATTGAGTAGATATGCAGGATATCTCAGCACACACAACGGTATGTGGCAGACCGTGTATGGCGATTTATCCGTTGATGAACCGCGTCCAATAAATGAAGCCATCGTTGAACTAACGGCTGCTGCATTAAGCGGTACACCTGTATTTTGTGCCAATACACCCGCAACTTTATCTAAAATAAGGGCTGAATTGATCGGGAAGATATTTCCACTTACCGCAAACGAAGCAACAGTTATTGATATGTACGATGAAATGCTACCCCAAATTTGGCACCTACCTGTAACAACAGATGGTGAGACCTGGCATCTGTTAGGCGTATTTAATTGGAAAGACCAACAGGATGATATTCATCTAAACTTAGATAAAGTCGGTCTTAACTCAAATAAAGATTATCTTGTTCATGACTTTTGGATGCGACAATACTTAGGAGTGGTCTCAAAAAATGTAACGCTGCTAAATATTATACCGCGATCCGCAAAACTTCTATGTCTACGAGAAGAGCAAACCGTACCTCAGCTCCTATCAACAGACATGCACTATACACAAGGTAGTATTGAGATTTTATCTGCTGGTTGGGATGAACATAGTCAAAGTTATCTACTTATATGTCAACCCCCACATGAAACAGAAGGTAATATATTCATACATGTGCCAGAAGACTATCTACCTGTCAGTCTATCTGCCTATGGGAGTGAATACAAATATACTTGGGACAACCCTATCTATCGAATAACTATTGCTGCAACAGATTCATTGGTGCATGCCAGCATAAAATTCACACAGACTTCAGGTGGAACGCAAGGTAAATAAAAGAAATACTAAATGACATGAGAACAAGAAAACAAACTGCAATTTCTGCTGTGTTAAGTGCTTCAAGATTATGTCAACACGTTCAACAAGAAATGGTATCTTCAGATACTGTTCAAAAAAATGATCGCAGTCCAGTGACAATAGCCGACTATGGATCACAAGCGTTGATCTGTCAAGTAATCAAAGACGCTTATGCTGATGACGTTATCGTTGCTGAAGAAGATGCAGATTCACTCAGGCAGAATCCCGCACTTGCAGAACGAGTCACAGATTATGTTAATCAATCCTTAGATACAAACCTACAAGCGCACGGCTCATCACATAAAGTCTGTGAATGGATTGATCAAGGAAAAGGTGAGATTAAGGATCGTTTCTGGACACTTGATCCAATTGACGGAACAAAAGGATTCCTGCGAAATAATCAATACGCTATCGCATTAGCCTGGATCGAAAATGGTGAAGTTCAACTCGGTATCTTAGCCTGTCCAAATCTACCACATCAGTTAGACGAAACCGCTTCTCATCGCGGCTGTCTCTTTGTCGCAGTTCGTGGACAAGGAACCGATATCTATGATTTAAGTGGAGAAAAACTGGGTGTCGCTCAAGTTTCAGATAATGCATCACGGTTAGCCGAGAGCTTTGAATCTGCACACGGGGATAGCAATACACATGCCAGAATAGCAAAGAAAATTGGACTTCATCAGGAATCACTAAAAATTGACAGTCAAGCAAAATATGGCATTGTTGCAAGAGGAGAAGCATCACTTTACATTCGTCTGCCAAATCCGAAATATCCTGATTATAGAGAATGTATCTGGGATCATGCCGCAGGTATGATTGTCGTAGAAGAGGCAGGCGGAAAAGTTACGGATGCAAATGGTCTGCCACTCAGTTTCGTCAGTGGAAGACGTATGATAAATAATCGCGGTGTCGTTGCTACAAACGGAACTTTACATCCAGAGGTATTATCTGTAATTGCCACTATATAGGAGGAAGTCCTATCAATTGAGCAATAAAGGAGTTATTATGAAAGCGGGGCAAATTGTTGCACCACATCATATTGAAATAATTGATATTGAGAAACCGAATATATCAGACTATCCTGACGGTACCGTGATGATTAAAACACTTCACAGTGCAATCTGTGGCAGTGATATGCCACATTTCGTGCTTGAAAACCTACCTGAACGATACCCGCTCGGACACGGACTTTCCATCCACGAAGCAATCGGTGTGATTACGGAAAGTAAATCTGATAAATTCAAAGAGGGTGATGAAGTTCTGGCACTTCCAAGACATATAGGCGCATGTGCAGAATACTTCCTGTCAAACGAAGATGTTACTATCCCGTTAGTAGAATATGACCGAAAAGATTGTATCCTAATGGCGCAACCGTTAGGAACTGTTGTATGGGCATGTCGTAAATTGGGTAATTTGATAAACTTAGATACGGTCGTTATTGGACAAGGTCCAATGGGATTACTTATCACCTTTATGTTAAGCAATCTCGGAGCAAAAACTGTGATTACCACCGACCTATTTGACTTCCGACTTGACGTGTCAAAACAGATGCGTGCAACACACACAGTAAACGCCGCAACTGAAGACCTTGTTGAGAAAGTTAGAGATATTACCGACAGCAGAATGGCTGACCTTGTTGTTGAGGTAGTAGGACATCAAACAGAAACCATAAACACGTGCCTAAAGTTGCTGAAACGTGAAGGGACACTTCTTGCATTCGGAGTACCAGATGACGAAGTATACGATTTCCACTTCGCAGAATTTTTCAGAAAGAATATCCAATTTATCGGATCTGTCGGTCCAAATGTGCAGAACGATTTCCCGTTAGCAATGGATATGATCGCACAGGGTCGGATTGATGTTTCCCCGATTATTACACATCATCTACCGTTCACTGAAGTACAGAAAGGTTTTGAAATGGCACTGCATAAGAAGAATGAGGCTATTAAGATAGTGTTAGATTATTGAAGCGGTAATTCAACGATACGACCTTCACGACTTGACTGATAAATTGCAAGGATTATCTCAACCGCCTTACGTCCTTCGCGACCATCAACCAGAATGGATGCATCGTTTTCCAGACCGTTAATCAAGTTTTCCAATTGACGTCTGTGATTGGCATGATTGATAGCGCGTGGGTCAGAAGCACCACCACCCGTATCTGTCTGTTGCGCAAATTTCTCACGTATCTCACTGTCTTCAGGAAGTTCGGGGTCAAATTCCCATTTCACGATGTCCTCTTCCTCTAAGATCGCAGTGCCTTTAGTGCCACAGATTTCGGTTTTCTTGAACATACCGGGATAAGCAGCAGTTGTGCCTTCAATGACACCCAACGCACCATTTTCAAAGCGAAGTGCAGCAACCGCAACATCCTCAACTTCAATACGTTCGTGTGCTAATGTATCGGTAAATGCTTGAACAGACTTTACAGGACCCATAAAATACTGAAGTAGGTCAATAGCGTGGATAGATTGATTCATCAACGCGCCGCCACCATCAAGGTCCCAAGTGCCGCGCCATCCACCGCTATCATAGTATTCTTGGGAACGATACCATTTGATGTAGGCATCACCTAAAGTTAACTTACCGAATCTGCCACTCGCAATCGTTGATTTTACGAGTTCAGCACCTTCGGTAAATCGGGAATTAAAAATAGCGCATAATTGGACATCGGCTTCATCGCAGGCTTGAATGATTTCATCACATCTTTGTAACGTAATTTCAAGAGGTTTTTCAACGACAACATGTTTTCCCGCTTCTGCTGCAGCGATAGCAGGTTCAAGATGAGCACCACTTGGGGTGCATACACAGACTATATCAAGGTCACCCCTTTTGAGCAATTCGTGGTAGTCAGAATAACCATCAACGTTATATGTATCTGTGAGTCGCTTAGCATTGTCAGCATTGCGTGAACTCACACCAACTAACTGACCGTGTTCTAATTCCGATATTGCAGCAGCGTGAAAATCAGAGATCATGCCGCAACCAATAATCCCAAATCCGTAAGTTTTCATTAATTTAACTTTCCTTTTTTCAACTTTTGTTATATACTCTTTGATAAACGATATAAATTATGATGTCTGAAGAAACCCGATCTCAAATGGAAGATACCAACCAAGTTCCTCATGAAGAACACAATCCAATACAAGAGCAAGAGTCAACCGTAGATACTGACACTGAAGAAGCACCAACAAACAGAGGTTTCAGAATCGGTTGTATGACCTTCTGTCTTGCTGTAACAGTGCTGTTTATATGGGTCTGGCATCATCAATCACAGTTCAATGACAACTATAGAGAAGCATCATTCCATTTGCGGAACGGTGAACCGACCAAAGCAATAGAAGCCTACCATAAAGCCATTAAGAACAAGAATCGAACGCTCTTTTTCAAAAATGCCCCATCTGCATACAATAACCTTGGACAAGCGTATTTGTCCGCAGAACAGTACCCACAAGCCATCGTAACCTTTAGAAGTGTCATACAGATGGCACCAGATCAACCAGAAGGATATGTCAATTTAGCAACCGTATTTCTCAGCATGAACGACCCAAGGAGTGCTTATGCAATTTGCATTGACGCGCTCCAAGATTTTCCCATGTATGCACTCTTGCATTATAACCTTGCTTGTGCTTACGCACTCACTGACGATCCACAAAACGCATTAGATTCACTAAAACAAGCAGTAGACCTTGACCCAGACTTGAGAGAATACGCACAAAACGAAGACGCACTATTACATATTGTTCCGAAACTACCATAATATCGTCTACGGATTCTCAGCTCTTACTAATATGCTACTAAGGAATTTTAGCCACATAAACCTGTGAATGTCCAGATACATCAGATGTATACACAACTGCTGTTTCATCAGGACTAAACGAAGGATGCGGATGCGTCCACTGAGGACCATAGACGGTGTCAACCTTCATCTCCATCCAACTCAATGCCTTTTCCCTATCCCCTGCCTGCTGTGCTGCTGCCCAATCCTCAGCAACTGCATAACGATCCTTTTTCCATTGACTTCCACTTGATGAACTTTGCGGATAGCAGATCGGAACATGCTCCCCCGTTTCTACATTAACCAATCGTAAACCAATATCTGGATGAACAGTGTCACATAACACCTTTGTTCCATCACGGTTGCTTGCGATGTGCCAAGCATTGAAATCTGAAATTGTCTCCATCTCAAGTGTGTCCAATGATATACGTCGTAGTGCATAAGGCCAATGTGTGACAATCAGGTCGTCTTGTGCGCCAAGAAACGTCTCATGAACAAGGAACTCGTTGTTATCGTGTTCATATAACATCCGGTTTTCTGTCCCGTCACGTCTTATCGTCCACATGCGTGGTGCGGGATCACCAGAATACGCAATCAGATCAGCATCACTCGGATGAAATTGAGGATGGATAATCGTTTGATCCGGGGAAGTATAGATAATCTCACCCCCACTTCCATCTGTAGCAGTTACGGTGATGTGAGATTTTCCGTCATGTTTCATCGCTGTTACGATGTATCGTTCATCAGCACTAACGCTACATTCACCGAGACTACCTTCAGGAAATACCGCTAACACACGTTCAGCAAAAGTATCAAAATGTACCTCCTTAATGGCATCACCTTCAGTATAAAAGAGTTTAGTGCCATCCTTTGATATGACTCCAGAATATCCGTGAACTTCGTCACCATCAGTCAATTGTAAAATATCACCGTCTGGAAAACCGAGTTTATAGAAATTCGCTTTACCTGAACGGTAGGAGGTGAAGATAAGGTAATTCTGATCAGATGTAAAGGACGAGGTAAGGAAATATAGATTATGATTGATAGTCTCGTCATTGGTAAGTTGATAGATGTGTGCACCTGTTTCTTGGTCTTTAAATTCTCTCAATTCCGATGGATGAATGGAACCTTTTGTATATTTTGACATTTCTTCTCCTAAACTCCGTAGTTGTAAAGTCCTTTATACTTCTAACATGGTATGGGTATATTTATTATACCATTTCTAATTGATAATGTCACTCTTTTGTAGCATAAACTTCCAG
>VXOP01000389.1 GCA_009839975.1 Candidatus Poribacteria bacterium | reverse complement strand
CCCCTTGACCTGTTAGCATCAAAGCGGATGCTGCGTGCGGGACAGCACGTTTTGCAACGAAAATGTGTTGTTTGCCATGACCTGCGAACAATATTGGCAAAACCGAGAACACCACCCGATTGGGTGAAACTGGTAAACCGTATGGCTATAAAACCCGTTATAGGTGAACCGATATCAACTGATGAGGAGTGGCGTGTATCAACATATCTCATCGCTATTACACCCGATATAAAGAATGCTGTCAAACAACAACGAGTAGAACAGATGAGAACGGATGAATCAAAAGCCGCTGCGGAAATTGCCGCGTCTATAATGACAGACGAAACAGATATTGTATCAGCAGATACATACAACGCAGCTAAGGCGAAAGCACTCTTTGAGGAAAAATGTTCGCAATGTCATCCATATCAAGATGTAATAGAATATCCCCCAACTTCAAAAGAGGAGACGACTGAGGTAATTAATCGTATGATTGATATTGGTCTTTATCTTGAAGAGAAAGAGTTTGAACTGATAGCGCGCTATATCAATGAAAACATTGTGGTAGAGTGATTACATAAACCCTACTAACTAAAATATAAGGAAACTTCAGGGAGACAAATATGAAAACTTTTACACTTTCAACTGAGCTGCTGATTGAAAAACCGATAGATGAAGTATTTTCCTATTTTTCTGATGCACATAATCTCGTAGAAATCACACCACCCAAGATGAAATTAGTTGTGCTTACACCAACTCCAATTGAAATGCAGATAGGGACTCTAATTGACTATCGCCTGAAACTCAAAGGTATTCCGATAAGATGGCAGAGCGAAATTACAGAATGGAACCCTCCACATAAATTCGTAGATGAACAACGCAAGGGTCCTTATCGTGCTTGGATTCATACGCACATTTTCCATGAAGTTGAACAAGGTACAATTGTGAAAGATCGTGTTGAATATGCTGTGCTTGGGGGACAAATTGTTGACAAACTCTTGGTGAGACCAGATTTACAGAAGATTTTTGAGTACCGTTCTAAACGTTTGCAGGAAATATTGAGATAAACATTTGGACACGGAAGTCCATATCAAGCCTATAGTTCTTACTGCCAACATAAGCAGCATAATAGTTCGTAACCGCTTTTCTATTCAATCGTTATCTATATAGTAGACATAATATTATCATATAACGTTAGGATAAAAACAAGATGCAAACTCGTAGTTTTGAATATTATTCAAATATAAATCCACTCGTAGGACTTTCTGCTAAGGCGATGCGCTTATACTTAGCATTAGAGGTCTTTAGAGGTAAGTTAGAATCCTTAGACAAACCCCACTGGTTTCGCACCCCGGATCGTGATCAACTTCTTACAAAAGTTGGTTTCTCCCAAACAGATATAGACACTGGGATCTCAGAACTGATAAATGCTGAATTACTGCAAATTCAGATGAGAAACAGTGATCCATGGTATTGCCTAAAATAAAACAGTACCATGCCATTCGTAAATCACCCACGCCTTATCTTAGCTTCAGCATCGCCTCGTCGGTCAGCACTGCTATCTCAAATCGGTTTAACCTTTGAGATCTTTCCCAGTGAGATCGAAGAACCGTTACCCAATAAGGATTTATCCCCAGAGAAAGTAACACAGAAATTGGCTAAATTAAAAGCCAGAGCTGTTGCGGAACGTTACACCGAAGGTATTATTATTGGAGCTGATACGTTAGTATTGTTCAAGAAAGAACTGCTCGGTAAACCTAAAAACAGGGAAGATGCAAAATCCATGCTTTCTCGGTTAAGTGGTAAAACGCATAGAGTTATTACGGGGGTAGCGTTAATTGATGTTAAGAAGAAAACAGAGACGACTTGGTCTGAAGTGACTAAAGTCTGTTTTCGCGAACTTTGTGCGGATGAGATTGATAATTACATTGAGAGCGGCGAAGCCAAAGATAAAGCGGGTGCCTACGGTATACAAGGTCGCGGCGCAGCTTTTGTAAAACGTATTGATGGGTGTTATTTCAACGTCGTTGGATTACCATTGGCATCGTTTGTTGAGAAATTAGCAGACAACACGTCAAAATGCTATCGGTAAAGCACTACACATCTACTGAAGGATATACCTACCTATTAGAACCTGGCGAGTCAGGTAGTCAAAACCTACATTTCGGTATTCTCAAACTTCATGCAGAATCTACTTATTTCGATCATACTGAGGCGTGTGAAGTAGTACTCATTCCATTGATAGGTCGTTGTACACTTCTTGTTGGTCATAGTGGCAATAAGGCTAACGGGATTTTAGGGGCACGCGAGACCGTTTTTGAGAGTGAAGGTTGTGCAGCCTTCATTCCACATCACACGACTTATGAAATACTACCACAATCTCAAAACGTTGAAATTGCTATCTGCAGGACGCCTTCTCACTTTGATGCTGCAGCCGTGATCAATCCGACAGGACCTATAGAGACCCCGCCGAATTATCAACTACATATTGTTGAAAATGACACTGCTTCTGAATGGATAGGCGAAGCGGTTGGTTTTCATAGATTCCGGAATGAAGTCGGTTCTGCAACAGTACTCAGCGATCAGACAGGAGAAAAACAGATGCGAACATATCTCCATCATAACGATCTCCTTGTTATTCCAGAGAAAACGCGCACACGTATGGTTGCGTGTCAAGGTGAACTATATCAGCTGATGATTAGTCGTATTACTCTCCCTCAATAAGTTCTCCGCCCTTCTTCAAGAAAGCAATTGCACTCAGCGATATCTGAATCTTCACCTCATTATTGTTAACTTCACCGACAGACAGCAAGACGATTTTTTTGTCATTGCTTATACCGAGTATTTTTCCGTGCAACCCTCCATTGGTGACGATTTCATCTCCCTTTGTCAGGTTTTCAAGCATATTTTGGTGTTTTTTTCGTTTTGCCTGCTCTGGTCGGATTAGAAGAAAATAAAATATTATCCCTATCAATATTAAGGGAATAAACATGCCTATACCAGCAAACGGCTCCATATAGATTTCTCCTTAGATTTAACGTATTAACATTGCATCACCATAACTATAGAAACGGTAGTTGTGTTGTAATGCTTCTTGATATGCTTTTTTTATCAGCTGTGTATCAGCAAAAGCACTTACAAGCATCAACAGTGTTGATTTTGGTAGATGGAAATTTGTGATCAAAGCATCTACTATTTTGAATTGAAAACCCGGATAGATAAACAACTCGCTCTGACCGTTAAATTGCTCAACGGTACCAGATACACCTGCTGTTTCCAATGCTCTAACAACGGTTGTGCCGATTGCTATAATCTCTGATCCGGTTCTTTTTGCGTCATTTATTCTCTGCGCGACTGTTTCTTTCAGATTAATATACTCTGCATGCATCTTGTGTGTTTTGATATTATCTACTTTCACAGGTTGAAATGTACCGATTCCCACGTGAAGTGTTAGTTTTGTATTCTGAATTCCTTTTCTATTCAGTTTCTCCAATAGCTCCTGTGTAAAGTGCAATCCAGCTGTTGGTGCTGCGATTGCTCCTTCTTGGGAGGCATAGACAGACTGATAGCGCAACTTATCATCTTCATCTGGTGTGCGTCGGATGTATGGTGGTAAAGGCATCAATCCGATTTCTGATAGCAGGTTGTAAAATTCTCCTATATAACTAAACGCAATCAGACATTTACCATTTTTTGTTTTTTCTATTACCTCTCCCGATAGAACGTCTTCTTCAAAAACCAACTGTGTGCCAACTTTTAGACTTCGCATCGGTTTTGCAAGAACTTCCCACACATCTTTTTCTGTTTCTTGTATAAGCAACAGTTCAATTTTACCACCTGTCCCCCTTTTGTTTCCAATTAATCTTGCGGGTATAACCTTCGTATCGTTTAAGACCAACAGAGCTGATTCTGGTAAATAGTTCTTAATTCTTGCGAATTGCGTATGCTGCAACTCTCCCGAGTGTCTATTAACAACCATGAGTTTAGACTCATCTCTCTGTTTTAGTGGAACTTGTGCGATTCGATCAGGTGGGAGTTCATAGTCAAAGTTTGATAGTTTCATATATTGATGGGGTAGGGTCCAAATTACAGTGTAGAACTGAAATACAAATAACTAATTATCAAAAAGTGTTGGATGTGTGTGTGTTGGATATCCAAAGTATTCGTAGGCTGTCTCAGTTGCTACGCGTCCACTCGGAGTCAGCGACAAAAAACCCAATTTAATATAATAAGGCTCATAGACTTCTAAGATGGTTCTCTCATCTTCACTTAATGCCACAGCCAATGCTTTTAATCCTGCGCGTCCACCAAAGTTTTCTATGAGTGCGCGAAAGTACGCATAATCTTGTTTGGTTAAACCTTTTTCATCAATACCGAAGAATTCCAATGCTTCCTCAACAACCTCAAGTGTAAGAATGCCACCACTCCTCACTTGTGCATAGTCTCTCACATTTTGAAGGAGTTTATTCGCAATTCGCATTGTACCACGTGCACGTAAGGCTAAAGCATATTCCGCATCTTTATCAGTTTTTATATTCAACTTTGCACTATTTATCCGGATAGCTTGCTGTAAATCTTCTGGCGTATAGTAATCAAGGTGTATGTTGATACCCAATCTTGAACGAAAGGGACCGGTAAGCAAACCTTCACGGGTTGTCGCGCCAACAAGTGTAAACGGGTCTATTTGAACTTGTACTACATCTGATCCGGGTCCTTGTCCGATGGGTAAGTCTAACACAAAATCTTCAAGAACAGGATAGAGTGACTCCTGTATAGGTGCTTTCATCCTATGAATTTCATCAATGAATAGTATATCTCCTTCTTCAATGTGGGTCAATTTAGAAGCGACATCAAGCTTTTCCATTACGGTGCCGATCATCTGTATGAAGTTAGTACCAAATTCATTGGCAATGATTTTTGCGAGTGTTGTTTTCCCTAATCCGGGTGGACCGACAAGGAGTACATGTTCCAAGACATTATCCTTAGTTTTAATGCCTCCCTTACTTTTCTGTTTTCTACGACTTTTTACAGCATCAATGTGGATTCGGAGTTGCTCTTTAACTTTATCCTGTCCAATAAATTCGCTTAGGTATTTTGGACGTAGACTGTAGGAAAAATCATCATCAATGTCATTTATATCATAGTTATCCATTATGTTTACCTAACACAAGGATGGTTAATGTGTGCTACTTGAAAATAAGAAAGGTTGCTATTGGATGTTCTCTTGATTAATTTCGTATATATCTGAGTGCTTCCTTTACCAGAGCATCCCTGTCTGCATCTTCACCGATAGATTCGATGGCTTTTTTTAATGCTTCTTCTGCATCAAGTTCTGATGCTTGAAGATTCAGCAGAAGATTTATGACCGCTTGGTGCGTAGCAGCTGTTCCGACTAATTCTACCTTCTCATCCAATTTGATTTTCGTAATGTTCTTCTTCAGTTTTAGGATTATTAATTGTGCAAGTTCTTTTCCTAAGCGAGGGACGCGCGTCAGGACACGGATATCTTCTTTTAAGACAGCTTGTTGGAATTGTGATGGGGATAAAACTGTAAGGATATTTTGTGCAAGTGAGGGGCCAACGCGAGTTACAGTAAGTGCCATCTCAAACATCTTAAGAGCGTCTTTTGATGTGAATCCGTATAATTTTATTTCATGATCTCTGTTCTGCGTGTAGTATGTATAGAATGTTACCTCTTCACCAATAGCAGGTAAGCGGGTTACTGTTCTTTCAGCTACATCCACGGAATATCCTATACCATTCACGTCAACAACGACCTGTTTGGTATCTTTATCTAATAAAATGCCTTTTATATGTGCGATCATAACGTATATTACCTCTCAACAGCCATCGTGAATTTTATCAATGTCTCTGCAGGAGTTTTTCCTGAATACTGCGTAATTTGTGTGATCGTGCATGGCAGATTGTTATAGCCAATGCATCTGCGGCATGATCAGGTTTTGGAAGTTCTTTTAGTTTAAGCAGCATTTGTACCATCTTCTGAACCTGTTTTTTTGTTGCTTTTCCATATCCGACAACAGCTTGTTTAACTTGTAACGGCGTGTAGGTTGTAACAGGTGCATCATTGTGTGCAGCTGCCAATTTTACAATACCTTTAACCTCACCCACTACATAAGCATTGCTGACATTCTTGCTAAAGAAAATATCTTCCAGAACGACTGTGTCTACGTTATATTGATGTATCAACTCTATAAGCGTATCATATATATGTTTTAGTCGCATCTCTGATGGCGTTTTAGCATTGGTTTGAATATGTCCAAGTTGTAGATGCTTAACGTGGGATCCATTAGATTCTACAATTCCGTAACCTGTATTTGCTATACCAGGATCAATCCCAAGAATTACCATTAGAGTCTATCCTATCTATTATGCCGCTGCTTCAAGTATGTCGTCGGGGATATCAAAGTTAGCATATACCTTTTGAACATCATCAAGGTCATCAAGCGTTGCCATAAGCCGTATCATGCGTTCAGCTTCTTTCCCCTCAAGTTTAACACTGTTCTTTGGTATCATGCTGATTTCTGCTAATTGGATGTCTGCTTCTGTTGCTTCTATTGCGGTGACGACTTTGTCAAACTGTTCAAATGGGGTAATTACCTCAATTGAGTTATCAGAAGTGTTTAGGTCTTCAGCTCCTGCATCTGCAGCAACGAGGAAAAGTTCTTCTTCATCAATACTCTCTGCATCAACGACAATGAGTCCGCACTTATCAAACCCCCACGCAACACATCCGCGTTCTCCTATTCTTCCATCAAATTTCCCAAGTGCATGTCGTATAGCAGCGATGGCTCTATTTCGGTTATCGGTGATAACTTCAATCATCAGTGCCACACCACCGGGTCCATATCCTTCATAGACTACCTCTTCTAAAGTTGCCCCTTCAAGTTCACCTGTTCCACGGAGGATAGCTTTCTCAATATTGTCGCTTGGAACGTTGCTTGATTTTGCTGTAGCGATAGCAGTTCTTAGGCGGGGGTTCATGTCGGCATCTCCACCCCCCAGCCTTGCAGCTGCAGTTATCTCTTTCACTAATTTAGAGAATAGTTTTCCACGTTTTGAGTCGTTAGCAGCTTTCTTATGTTTTATTGTAGACCATTTTGAGTGTCCTGACATAATGATTATCCTTTCAATGTTCTTCTATTTTACTACACAGAAATGGGTATCTATCAATGTTCCTTTACTTTAAGATAGTATAGCATAACATCATATAAGACACAAATTAAATATGGAAACCGGTGTGTAAGACTTTTGGCATCTTTTTGTCAGAAGAGACGGCACTCGGAGAGTGCCTGCTACCATTAAGAACGGCACTCGATAGAATTATCAAACCCCCAGGTTAAGGGTGAATGCTTAGTTGCCAAAACGTGTACCGATACCGATTCTCAGTGAGAATTCGTTGAGAGGATCATCTTCGTCAGTAACGCTCAATCGGTTGTATTGTCCTTCAAAACGCAAGACAAATGCCGGATTTATCACAAACTGATATCCCGCTCCAATGCCAATACTCGTAATACTCTCAGTATCACCAGACCAGAAGAAACTATCTGAATCTCCACCGAACTGCGTTATAGATGCGCGTCCCATCAAGTAAGGTGATGAAAGCGCATAATCGGTGAGGAAAAACATTGCACGTCCACCGAGATGAAGTGTGAAGAATGTCTCTGTCTCTCTTTCACCCCAGTATTCCACGGATACCGATGTAGAACCGTAACTGAATTCAGGACCGATACCGAACTGCTTCGCGGGATAAAACATAGCGTAGAGTGCGGTTGGCGAAGCACCAATATCAAGCAATGAACCTGATGGTAACCGCGTATAAGTCACGGTTGTATCGTCATCAGAATTCGTGGATGACATACGGGATATACCGAATAGTGTTCCGATCTCAAAATCGGTTGCGAATGCAGTGGGTGATGTAAATGCTATTAAGGTTAGACAAAATAATGTGAGAATGGACACGAATAACTTGCTGCTTACAAAACATTTATTCATAGCTGTTTCCTTTTTTGTTGATTGGTGATAGATATGTGTTAATACATTTCCCTGTTTGGTTTCTTGTCATTATTATATATCTCATTTTGGTAAATTGCAAGTTCGTTTGCGAAAGAAGCATCCGAGATTCTGAACAAACGTTACAACTTACTGATGTTCCATAGGGATATTGCACCGTTCACACTGCTGCTGATGAGTGTGTTCCCATCGTTCGTCAGGGTCAAACCTGTTATACACCAATTGAGCGTACCGAATGCTGATCCCGTTGAACCTGTTCGTATATCTATCATACGTAGAACACCGTGCATATCACCTGTTATGAGCTTTGTTCCATCACGATTAAATACGGTGTAGAAGCTGTCACGGAAATTCGGGCTGATCTTTTTGATCTGTTCTCCCGTCCTGACATCCCAGAGATAGATATCTGATACACCGTCGGATACCGCTATTGTTTTACCGTCCGTAGTGAAGCAGATGTCATTGACAGTTCCTTGAAGTCCACGTAAAATAAAGGTTCTCTCACTTGTGTTGACATTGATCAGTCTGACTATGTCCTCTCCATTACAGACAATTGCGAGGGTCGTCCCATCAGGACTAAAGAGGAGTTTGGAGACGACACGTCTATTGGTCCTTATCGTTCTCTTCAGCACTGCTGTATGTGTGTTCCAAAGACGAATGATGTGATCCTCACATGCGGTTGCGATAGTATTTCCATCAGGACTGAATGCGATCTGAGTTATGGGGTGGGTGTATCCTTTGAATACGTTTAGGCGTTCCCCGGTGTCAGCATGCCACGTCTTCAGGTTGTCGTGATCTGCGGCGGTTGCGAATATGTTTCCGTCGGGGTGTATAGCGATGCATCTGACTCTATTGAATGGGTCGGTGTTGTAGACTTTCAGGTTTTTGCCTGTGGTAACATCCCATAGACTCACGACATTACCGTGGCTTAACGTTATGACTGTTTTGCCATTAATGCCTGTGTCGTGGTCTGTGAAGTTGCCGAGATGTTCATGAAAAATATGCTCCTCTTTACCAGATGCAATGTTCCAGATACGGATTGTGCCGTCTTGGCTCCCGCTTGCGATGGTGCGTAGGTCCGGACTGAAGGCGAGTGCCGTTACACCTCTGGTATGTCCTGTGATGTTTTTGACAGGTTTACCTGCTTCAACGAACCATAAGTGGATTGTGCCATCTGCACACCCTGCGGCAATGGCATTGCTATCTGGACTGAATGCGATTTTGTAGACGGGGAGCATTTTCCCTTTCATTGTAAGTGCCAACATCCCAGTTTTAAAGTCGTATATCTGTATACTCCTGTCCAGACTTGCGCTCGCTAATGAATTGCCATCTGGACTGAATGCAATGCTGGTCACTGGCATCATGTGCGATTCCATTTGACTTATGATCTTTTCATTCTGCGGATCCCACACTCTTACTGTTTTGTCAACATTTCCAGCTGCAATGATAGGTTTGTTCGGGTGATAGTCAATCGATGTGTAGGTATCTGCTCCCTGATTAATTCGACCGAAGAAGTTGCTTCTATTTCCTGTTCTGACGTCCCACGTCTTGATGAGTCCATCTTGTGAAGCGACTGCAATCGTATCCATCTTAGCGTTAATGGCTATGGAGAGGCATTGGATCCTATTATCAAGCTGCTTTTTATATTTTAGTGTAATTGCGTCCCAGACATAAATACCACCCTTCATATCTCCTTCCACAAATGTGTTTCCATCGGTACTGACGTCGAGGCAAGTAATGTATCTGTTCTTATCTGTGAGGATTGGGATGTTCTGATACGTGATGGCATCGTATACCTTGACACCCATTGTTGTAGCGACGACGATTTTTGTGCCATCTGCAACATAAGCAATGTCGGTGATTCCCCCTTTACCGAGTTGGATTGGGTAGTCTTGTGCAATGCCAGGGTGTGAAATACATATCAACGAAAAGAGACAGAGAAGGACGATGAAGGTTGTTTGTTTAGTCGTCATGTGCAATTCTCCTCAATTAACGGATCGTTTTCTCACTGCGCGAGTTTGATAATTAGAAAGTCGTTTTGTGCAGCTCTTGCAAATTATACGACTTCTCGCTTGTTTTCTCAAGGTTTTTGTTTTTCGTTTGACAACTTAAAGCATTTATTTTATACTTAATCTGCTAATTGTTGAACCTATTGACCAAATAATCCCAGAATGCGACTACATAATCAGAAACTAAAAAACAACCGGAACGGGTATACGAATTGAGAATTGGCCTAAATTTTCAAACTATAGGTGTAAATGGAAACAGAATACATCCTTGAACTTCAGAATGTCACCAAGACGTTTGGGTCCCTTGTTGCTGTAGATGACATTAGTTTTCAGTTACACACAGGTGAAATACATGCCATTTTAGGTGAGAATGGGGCTGGAAAGTCCACTCTTATGAATCTCATCTATGGACTCTATCAACCCACGCATGGACAAATCTTCATCTCCGGTCAATTAAAACATTTGCAATCTCCGCGTGATGCTATTGCTAACGGAATTGGTATGGTACATCAACATTTCATGCTGGTTGACAACCTGACCGTTGCGGAAAATATAGCACTTTACCTGTCCCACTTTTCTATAGATAAAAAAAACTCACAGCTGCTTGAATCTGAAGTGGATCACCCATCAAAATTGAATAAAAAAGAGTCTAAAATTAGCCCCAATTTTGTTAAATGGCTCTTTAAAATGGATGAAGCGATCCAACTCACAGAAACACTCTCACAGAAATTTGACATGACCGTTGATCCATATCTACGTGTTGGTAGTCTATCTGTTGGATTGAAACAACGTGTAGAAATCTTGAAAGCACTTGCAGTTGATGCGCGTATTCTTATACTTGACGAGCCTACGGCGGTACTAAGTCCACAGGAGGTTAAGAACTTTTTTCAGATATTGCACACATTACAAGAAGACAATAGAACAGTCATTTTCATTAGTCATAAAATGAAAGAGGTCTTGGAAATCAGTGATAGGATAACAGTTCTAAGGCATGGAAAGAAAGTATACACTGGAAAAACAGGTGATCTCTCCGCTCAAGAACTCGCGAGAGAAATGCTTGGAGAGGAACTGTCAGATATTCAGAAGAAAAAAAGTAAGGTAATTGACGAACCCGTGCTAAGTATTTCAGGTCTGTCCGTTAAGGGGAGTCAGGAAGAAATCACAGTCAACAATGTATCCATGGAAACATATCGGGGTGAAATAGTCGGAGTCGCAGGTGTTGATGGGAATGGACAGAAGGAATTTGCCGAGTCTATTATGGGTCTGCAGCCTATAACAGCAGGCACTGTCCAGATATTAAGTAAACAAATAACCAGCACAGAAAATATTCGCAGAAATGGGGTCGCTTATGTTTCAGAAGATAGACGAACAACGGGAATAATCGGCACATTTACTATTGCAGACAACCTCATGTTAAACATCTCTCATTTTGAGCGTGTAACACACCACGGCATAATTGATCAGAATACAAAACGCGCTGCTGCTGAAAATATGATCAAGACTTACGACATCCGACCACCAAACCCGAATCTATCCGTATCAGCACTGTCGGGTGGAAACCAACAGAAGGTCGTTATTGCAAGAGAACTGTCAACGGAACCAGAACTACTCGTTGCTGTTAATCCAACGCGTGGATTAGATATCAGTGCTGCCCAATTTGTACATCAAGCTCTGCTTGAACAACGTGATAATGAGAAATCGGTACTATTGATCTCAACCGAGTTAGAGGAAGTGCTGCAATTGAGTGATCGATTGTTTGTCATGTCAAGAGGAAACCTAATTGAAGCCACAGATTATAGAGACAGTATAGAAGCAATCGGATTGCTAATGATGGGAGAACGTATTCCAGATGAACTATAATTCTATTCGTGAGGTTAATCCGCATCTCAAAAATTGGGTGCTCATGCCACTGTTGGTATTGATTTGTGCATTCCTGACCAACACGATTGTTATTTTTTTCTGTGGTTACAATCCCATAAGAACTTGTATCGCAGCACTTGATGTCATTTTTGGGTCTCCCCGTGGTATTGGTGAGACTTTGGTGAAAAGCACACCTTTTCTGATGACAGGTCTTTCTGTGGCGATTGCTTTCAGGTGTGGTATCTGGAACATTGGTGCTGAAGGGCAGTTTCTTTTAGGAGCATTAGCAGCAACATGGTTCGGTACAAAGTTGGCAGCATACCTACCCCATACCGCATGGATCGGTATACCGATAGGCATCGGATTCTCAATTGTAGCAGGAGGTATGTGTGGTTTAATTGCTGCTATCCTAAAGATCACACGAGGTGTCAATGAGGTAATTAGTACCATCATGTTAAACTACATAGCGATCAACTTAGTAAGTGCTATGGTTGATGGGGGACCGTTACAGGAAGCATCAAAAACAGGTCCGCAAAGCAATCCGCTTTACGAATGGGTTAAACTGCCGAGATTTTTCGAATCACACCGTATTCATCCAGGGATCATCCTGGCAGTAATCTTGGCTGTTGTTTTGACGTATGTATTGTTCAGAACAACTTTTGGTTATCGACTTCGTGCTGTAGGTGAGGGCCCTGAAGCAGCACAGGCTGCAGGCATATCTATTACACGGAACACACTTTATGTGTTTTTTCTGAGTGGTGCACTTGCAGGACTCGGGGGAGCAATAGAACTGATGGCTCTCGCACCACACTTGACAAAAAACTTCTCTCCCGGTTATGGATACACAGCCATTGCAGTCGCTTTATTGGCACGATTAAACCCTCTTGCAACTGTAGCATCTGCCCTATTATTTGGTGCACTCACACAAGGGGCATTTGGAATGGAAGCCGAAGTTGGTATCTCTGGTAAAATAACATGGATGATGCAGGCGATAATTCTAATGTTTGTCGTTGCTGCTACATCCCTAAACTATTTCCAATCAAAATGGTCTTCTGAGTAGAAGTTGTAATTTGATAGGACAATCTGCCATTGGATATTTACTGAAAAAGGAAAATACTAAAAGTGCTTCTTGAAGAGACCCTTGCAGCAACTATCAACGCAGCAACGCCACTCTTACTTGCCGCTTTAGGTGAGGTGATTTCCCAACGTTCAGGTGTGATCAACATCGGCATTGAGGGAATGATGTTGATGGGTGCCCTGTGTGGGATGACTGCTTCATTTTATACATCAGGTATCCCCTTAATCGCACCGTGGTTTGGAATGTTCGCTGCAGGTTTCGCAGGACTTGTCACTGCCGGTATTTTCGCATTTCTGGCGATAAAATTACGAGGTGATCAAGTTATCATCGGCACTGCGATCACACTCTTTGCATTAGGTTTTACGCAAGTAGTATATCAACGTCTTTTTGGTAGAACGGGTAGTCCAAAGTCCGTCCCCTATTTTCAAGAATTCGAACTTCCAATACTCTCAAAGATACCACTGATCGGTCAAGCACTATTTTCACACAACATCATCGTTTATCTATCTATGGCACTCGTTCCGTGTGTGTACTTCTTTCTTTTTCATACGCAACCGGGTTTGCGAGTTCGGGCATGCGGTGAACATCCGAAAGCAATATCTACTTTTGGTTCAAACGTTGTTAAGTTAAGGTCAATGTGTCTGTTGTTTGCAGGATTTATGGCAGGAATAGGCGGTGGCTATCTTTCACTTGCAGATGTTCCAATCTTCACACCAGGTATGACTGCCGGTCGAGGCTTTACAGCATTAGCAATCGTTATTTTTGGTAAGTGGCATCCAATAAAGGTATTCGGTGCAGCATTACTGTTTGGACTCGGATTTGCTCTTGACGCACTATTTCAAGCATCAGGATGGGGAATTCAATATCAGTGGTTTCTGATGCTGCCTTATGTGTTATGTCTCATCGTTTTAACCGCCAGCTCGTATAAAAAAGGTGGAAAAGGGCAAGCCCCTCTCTCATTAGGTAAACCCTACAACCCTTCAGCATAGGAACCTATTTAAGCGATTGGCACCTAAAATGTACTACCAACTCGCAGATAAATTGAATTCGTCGGAACATCCTGTACTGGAATAAGAGGGTAGGCGTAATCAACGCCTCCAATCAGAGGACCAATATGCAAACGTATACCTATGCCAACTGAAGATGGTAACCATTCATATTGTATATCTTGCATGGCATTCCACACATTTCCAGAATCAAAGAAAACGATACCTCGAATAGGATCAAATATTGGAAATCTCAATTCTGTATTAAAGATAAACTGTAGATTACCACGGTGTTTCCCAGTGCTATCCGCAGGTCCCAAGCTTCTATCTTCATAGCCGCGGACTGTGGTACTGCCTCCTGCCCAGAATCTCTCAAATGAGATCAGTTCTGTGCCTCCATCATGTCCGATGTCTGTTTGCAGTCCTGTTGTGATTCCTAAACGGAGCGCAGTAGCTAGCACGAGACCGAAGTCAGTTAGTTGTCTATAATAGCGTGTGTCGGTGACAGTCTTGATAAAACTACTTTCTCCACCTAAGAACCTTCCTGCATATTCAATTGTAACTTCATTTAACGTGCCTCTTATAGGACTCAACTTTGGAAACGTACTATCTTGACTCCACAAGAATGTAAGACTACTGACAGTTGTTGATGATTGCGGATGGATTGCTGCAATTGATGTATCCCTTAAATACCGAAAACTATATTGCAGGTTAAGTCTTTGATATTCCATCAACTTCCTATTGATACTAAAACTGCCTTGTAGTGCTCTAACATCATCATCCTCCTCCAATTTTCTACCTAAGAACTGAACACTACCACTTGTTCTACCAATTAGCCACGGCTCAGTAAGTGTGGTATCGTATAAATATCCAAGGGTCCCCCACCTAGCTCGCAATCTAAATAACATATTGCGTCTGAAGAGATTCCTATGGGTAAGTGCAAATGTGCCCCTGGGGCCGTCCGAAGAACTATATCCAAGACTTGTTCCATAGGAACCTGGTTTGCGTTTATCAAGTCGTATCTCTACATCTTCAATTCTTGTTGTCTTATGTTTATGGGGGGACGCATCAATTTGCGTATTTTCTGCATCTATGAGCTGTGGGGTACTACCAATAGTCGGTTGTTGGTATCTTTCCCAGCGAATTCCAGGTCCAAATACCCCGGTACTATAGAGATGCTGGATTGCTGTGTTCAATTTACCTAATGAAAACAGTTTACCCGAAAGATGAGATACCTCTCTATTGAGTACAAAAGGTCTAACGCCTGTGTCCCCAACAAAATAAAAATCACCGAATTGGAACCGCGAACCCTCATCTATCTCAATATTAAGAACGCCATGTTCATAAACTTCCAGATTATTCAACCCTTGTCTAAGTGTATATCTTGCATTATTATCCAAATCTTGCATACTCCACTCATCAGTACCAATCTTTGTTGCAATATCAATATAGGTGTCAGATAACTGAAGTTTTGACCTTTCAAATGCGGTGCGTAATTCCCTCGGCACTATCCAAGCATCTAATTGTTTCGTAAAATTCCCTTCAATAGTAAAAACTGGCTTGGTAGACTTCGCTACAAATTCAATTTTTGCTATTCTAACCTCTATATAACCAAGTTCTTGATATGCTTTAAGAATAGCGTTCTCGTAATTCTTCTTGAATAGACGCGCGTTTGGAATCGGAGGCGTCACGGGTAGAGTCCTAAATAGTGTTTCAGAATCAATAACACTGTTTCCTGAGAAGATACATCGAAATATCACCTCTTTGTAAGGTTCAATAAAACTTAGTCTTATTAAGGTTTTTCCTATATTGCTGTTTTCAACATCCTGTTTAACAAGTTCGTGACGTATTGAGACATCAGGATATCCCGCTTTTTCATACAATAATTTCAACCTTTGTATATCTTTATCAAGCGTCTGTTCAGAAAAAATACGCCGTGAGAAATTTCCGGAAAAAATTTTAACGGGTTTAGATTCCATTTCTCTAAGTAATTCACTATCCGTAAATGCTTCGTTTCCAATAAATTCAACCTTATCTACAACATAACGTGTGCCAAGTTTTATAATGAATTGAATATGTAGGGGTGAGTTCGTTAGTTTTTGCAGTTTAACTTCGGTGCCATGATAACCCTGAGCTTTAAAATGTGCATCTACTATCTGTATCCAATAAGACTGATCATTGATGAGTTGTATTATTTTACTCCGCAGCTGATCTTTCTCAGATTCAACTCTTCTATTTCTAATCTTAGCAAGGAAATTTAACAACACAGATTCTCGAAAAATCGGTTTGCCTTTCTCATCAACAAAATCGAGCAGTAACTGAATTCCTTCGTCTATATTGATTTTAAGTAGTTCTTTCTCTGGATCAAACGATGTCGTAATTCTCGTGCTTGGATAATACTTTTTACGATAGAGTTCATTGATTCTATTCAGACTATTGTTAACTAATTTCTTCTGATAGATCTTCCCTATTAGAGTATGACACAATTCATAGATACGTCCTGTAAATATAGCCTTATTTCCCAATATTTGTATTTCCCTGATGTATGATGGCGATCCTAATTCTATATGAAATCTAACAGTGCCAGCAGCATGATCCATACTCGTTTCAACTATGGGAAAAAAATGACCAAATTCACTACAAAGTTGTTTCACAATGTTGATATCTTGCTGAACAGTTATATGGGTATAGATATCTCCAGATCTCAGTTTTATTGAATTGCTAATCTTTCGCTTGAATTCCTCTGACAATTTACCTGTTATCTCTATATTTTGAACGCGCAAGACACTCTGGAGTTCATATCTTAAGACGATCTCCCGAGTCGTTGTGTCAATAAAAACCTTGATCTGTGAGTATTCTTGTAGCGCATAAAGGGATATAACGCTCTGTTGAATAGCATAACGAGAAAACTGCCATTTATTTTGGTTGGCAACTTCAATTCTTGACGTTTGATGTAATCGGTTAAGTTTATCAGAATCCTCTATTAGGTTACCGTCAACAACATATTCTATTTTGGTGATCTGTAGGGTACGCAAAGTTTGCCAGTTATTTTTGTTGGCAGCGTATGGGTGGGCCATCAAATATAGCTGGGTATTCTGACCTATAACTGATTTTACACTAAATAGACTCGCTGCCAAGACAATAATCACGCAAGAGACATATTTTCTCAACTGCCAGTCAAAATAACTATCGGAAGGAGCTGCATGGTGGCTCAATAAGCAACGGTAGGTCATTAGAATTGCCCCTGCAACAGTTGGATATCTACACCGAATTCACCTTTTTTCTCATTACCTTCAACTGTGATCGGGATATTCCTACCAAGAAGTGTCAAGGGTATTTCTGCAGTGATATGACGTTCGTTTGCATTAAAACCAGAGGTGATAGTGAAGGTTATGCCAACCAATGATTGCGAGAAAGTATTACCAGGTAAAAGCAGTGCTAGAAGGTCCGCTTCAGTCAATTCTTCAGTAGTTGATGAATTAATGGGTTCAGCTCTTAAACTCAATACTGCCTGGTCAGGATTACCGTTCTCAAGTGTTCCCGTTACTGATGCATAAAAATCATAGTCGGCTGTACTGCCATCGCTCTGTAGTACGTTTCTAATAGTGTTTGGTAATTTCAGGTAGATATTCAACTCTGGATTAAATGATTTATCGCTTTGGTTGATAATTGTTGAAGTAATGCTTTCATCAATCTCAAAGATTTGTGTATAAATACTGATTACCCCTTTTGGAATAGTAACTGTACCCGAAAAAATTGGTCGTTGAATTGTACCATTCAGTTGACCATTACAGATTATTTCTATGTTCGTAGTACCACCTGTTGAGGATCGTAAATGAAAACTATCTGGCACTTCAATCCTTAAATCTAAGTTAAGATTGCGCAGTATCGGTGCATCCGAGATAATGTCTGTATCACTGACAGTGGGTGCAGCAAACGATTCTAATACATCTATCCAGTTCCAATTCTGTTCGTAATGGCCTGATAGTATCCTTATATCTCCATCCAAAATGGGGTTATCTACATTTCCATATAGATGCAAATTGTCAGCACTCAACAGTATCTGATATGTGCCAGGTTCTATAAAACTACAATTCTCAAGTTGGGCATTAATATCTATCGTCCTAGAGTTCAACCAATCTGAGGTTATTATACCATCAATTGAAAAGTTCCCATCGTTCAACACACCATTAACATTCTCGATCTGTATTCCCTCGTGTGTAAAATCGAAAGATGCGTCAACATTTTCAAATGCAATGGGAGAGTCAGTTAAACTTATATCTAATTGGTTGACGCTACCTTTCCCTTTAAGTTGGTAAGCATCGGGTGTACCTGTCAACGTTGCATTTATAGTAATTTGACCATCAGCTGATTGAATATATCTTTCAATATCTCTTAATTTACTGAGCTGCTCTAACGCAACATTTACCGTCATTTCCATCTGTTCCGCCAATATTGATGGATAAGGTTGGGCCTGCATTGTTGAAAAAGATAGTAGGAAAGGTATATATCCATAGCAGCTCAGACGATTATCACCTATCTTTATTCTTGCTGGATTAGACTCAGCTATAGTCCACCGCTTCTTTGAATCAATATACTGCATTACACCGAAGAATTCATCGATGTCAGTTTCATTAATCCTCATTTGCCTGCCAGCAAGTTTTATTGTTACTTCTGGGGCTGTATATTCTCCTTTAACGTTTAATTCAGCAGACAGTAGTCCGCTAAGGTTATATTTTTCACGAATATCATCTGAAAATGTCTGTTGAACTAAGTCCATGTTGAAGTTATCCAATTTTAGATTACCAAACATTTCACCTTGCATGTTCCATCGGCCAAAACAACTGACAGTTGTTGTGGGTGGCATCGGTTCTGTTACATCAGTTGAATTAGTTTCTATTGCATCAATTAGTTTCATCTCCTTAACTATAAAAGTACCAGATTCCAGTGTGATAGGAATGGGTGTTAAGTTAGTAAACTTGAACTCTTTATCAAGCCCGCTTATAGAACTGGCAAAACCAATTGCCAGCTCATCAATGGAGATTTCCGCTGTCGCTTTCTGACTAATCCTATCAAATGTAATTTTATTTTTTGCTTTTGGTAAAGGACTATTTTGAGAGCCAGTTAAATATTTAGTTGGTAAGTCATCAAAATAAAAAAATGACTCAAACGGTATCCTCAGTTGTTTCAACGTTGCTGTGACATAACCGTTTACGTCATCAAAAAACTCTTTAGGTAATGCTTCACTGAGAATTGAACCGAGTGGATATTGCTCAAATGTCAGTTCTTTTATGAGAAATGCTTTGGGAGTTATGCCATCAAGCTGCAATTCACATTGCTCAAGACTACAAGTGCCCTTTTCAATATCAAACTGAAACTTCTCTAACGCAATCAGATCCCGACTGGCAGCAACGTGAATACTAACGTTTTCAAGTGATTGCTGCATATTCTTGAGTTGTAGCTTGGGAGATTCAATGAATATATCCCCTTTCAAATAAGGATTGCGAGTCGTTCCGTCTACTGCAACATTTACATCAAAAACACCTGAGGATTCAGAAAGAAAAGAATTGGCACCCGATATAAAGGTAAGAGGTAACTCACTACCGACGCACTGTAAACTGACGGCAGAGTCAAGAAAACGTTCAGACATATCTATATCAGTAAAAGAAAGGTTGATCGGCACTTCACCTTTGAGTATCAGTTTATCTCCGTTATTCGTCAGTTGTGTATTGAGCGATATCAGTTTATTCAAATATGTCATATTACCCGTGAATTGTAATGGAGAAGTTGACTTAATCCCTGTAGGGGTTTTCAACCCACCCTCCCAATCTATGGTCAGTCTGGGATCATCAAGTGTACCATTGGCTTCAACGCTAATCAGAGCAGTTAACTCAGAAGATTCAACTTGTATCGGTAGAGCAGCTGTGATGTGATTCTTGTCAAAATCGATGGCTAACGGATCCGTATTCGTTATGCTATAATTGGGGATACTCAGATTGAGTGATTCAATAATCGTATTTGATATAATGCGGTTGCTTGTTAAACCTGTCCCAGTTAATTTTGTAGTACCACTTACAACACCTTTGATAGGTGTCAACGGTTGTATCAATAGATGGAGAAAATCATCAATCACAATTTCTTCACATGATAACCCCCATTCGAAAGACTTGATGGCAAACTGCCTGATTTTGTATCCATTGGCAGCAGAGTCATGAAGCGAAAATGTTGCTTTGCCAGCAGTTTTATACTTTCCTTCCCCCGACCTGCCAGACATATCAAGATCATTAACACTCACCATACCTTTACTGTACGTCATTGATGTCCGAAGTCTGTCTATTGCAATCGGATAGGTAAAATCGCCAATGTGGATCAAGTGGCCATCTATTGTATGGGTATTAACATCAAACGACGGTTCTGTAATCGTTCCCATTACATCAATATTGACTCTTAAATTACCCCTGATAGGCGAATTCTGTTGAGAAGAAAAATATTCAGCAAACCTATCATTCAAGCTTGCCTTCAGTAATTCATTGAAGCCATTCAGGTCAAGATTCTCGCTCTTGATGAAAGCACTGAGTGAAGAATCCTCAAATTTACGTTGATTGACAACAATGTTTCCTCCAATTTCGACTGTGTTACCCAGAACCTGCATAGCAAAAGGTTGAACGTCTACTTTTCCATCTTGCCAGTTAATTATGTTAGGCGCGAAATTACTTTTCATCTCATTGATGAAAATGTCTCCAATTTCTGTCTTTAATACCAGTTCCGGTATTCTCCAATTGACTCTCAAACGTGGATTCTTTAATGTTCCTTTATATTCAAAGTCATAATAAAGTTTCCCTGCAACTGGGAATCCCAATGGGTCAAGAATCGATGCTAATTCCAATACCTGATTACCCTTAGATGAAAAATTGATTTCTTCAGACTTTAGATCAAGCTCCCCTATGGTCTGAAAAAACGAAGTTTCATCATCAGAAATTGAGAGTGAAAAGTCGGAGAAACTCAGGAGATCATCTACTAAATGAATCGAGAGTGGCTTTGGATTGGTAAGTTTGACACTTGGAATACTGTTATACTGAAGTTGGGTTTCCTCTATGAGAATATCAACATTGTAGGGATAAATACGACTCTCTAAGTTTTCAACATTATCAACAGATGTTAATTCCAGCAGTGTGCCTTCAACTTCAACTCTCCCATCAAAAGTACCGCTTATATCTTCCAGAGATGGATTAATGATAGGTAGGAAAAACGCCACGGGGGTCTGTTCATGCTTTATCGTAAAGTAATACGCGTTGGGAACTTGACTTGCTATTGTCCCTTCAATTATCCCGGTTTCGGCAAATGCCTTTCCAGTGAACTTAAAATGATTGTCTTCTTCTACAAGGATTCCGCGAAGTTTAGCCTTACCAAGAGGATGGTCTTCAAATGTCAGATCAGAAAAATCGAAGTCTATCGTGAATTTAAAATCATCTGTGGCTACTTTTGAAGATTTAAGGTCGAAAACCATTTTACCATCAAGTGGGAAATCGGTTATATCAGATGCAAGTGCAAGTTCTGCCAATTGTATTGATTCTTCTCGTGGATTCTTTATAGACAGAGCAAAAAC